>DATIVW010000331.1:0-10741 GCA_035465595.1 Rhizomicrobium sp.
CGCCAACGATCACGACATCGTATTCCATGCTCTCGCGCTGAACGTCCTCGGCCATCCCAAAAATCCCAAGATTCTCTAGCTCTGCCACGGTTTATGGGGCTGACGCACAGATGGGGTCAACCGACGGGTCGCCTCATCCGCAACGGCATCCTATAAGGTCGCCAATGGCCGATCTTGATCCCCTTTCCGCCCTTGCATGGCTTGTCGAAGCCGGTGCGGACGAGGCCGTGGGCGATGCGCCGGTGAACCGGCTGTCCGCCAGGCCCGCGCCCAAGCCGACGGATTATCTGCAGCCCGCGCCCGGCTATCGCCCGCCGCCGGCGGCGCCGCAGCGTCCTGCATCCGCGCGGCCCGCGCCGACGCTGGCGCAACAGGCACGGACACCGGCGTCGCTGCCGCTCGAAGGCGACGACATCGGCAACGCGATGGAGATTGCGGCGCGGACGAACACGCTGCCGGAACTCAAGGCCGCGCTCGAAGCTTATGACGGTTGCGCGCTGAAGAAACTCGCGACCAACACCGTGTTCGCGGACGGCACGCCCGGCGCGCGCATCCTCTGCATCGGGGAGGCGCCGGGCCGCGACGAAGACAAAGCCGGACTGCCTTTTGTCGGCCGCGCGGGCAAGCTGCTCGACAAGATGCTCGCGCCCATCGGGCTCGACCGCACGAAGAACGTCTACATCATCAATGTCCTGCCCTGGCGGCCGCCGGATAATCGCAATCCCGATCCCGTGGAAGTTGCCAAATGCATCCCGTTCCTGCGCCGACATATCGACCTGGCCAATCCTGACCTGATCGTGCTGCTCGGCGCGGTTGCCGTGAAGAACGTCATGGGCAAGACCGACGGAATCATGGCCACGCGCGGCAAGTGGCTTGAGTATCATGTGAACGGCCGAATGGTTCCCGTGATGCCCACGCTGCATCCGGCGTATTTGCTGCGGCAGCCTGCGCACAAGCGACTCGCCTGGCACGACCTGCAGGCGATCGATGACAAAATTAAATCACTTCAATTGCTTGAGCAGGCCCCTGCGAATCTTTAACCTGATTGCGCTTCAATCCGCGTCACACCGTCGAAGGGACAGACCGCTTGAAACGCGCGCTCCTGATCACAGCCGCCATATTTGCACTTGGTTGCACGAACGCGCTCGCACAATCGGTACCCGTCGCAGTGCTGTCGCCGGACGATGTGCA
This sequence comes from Rhizomicrobium sp., assembly GCA_035465595.1. Classification (GTDB taxonomy): domain Bacteria; phylum Pseudomonadota; class Alphaproteobacteria; order Micropepsales; family Micropepsaceae; genus Rhizomicrobium. The sequence goes on from DATIVW010000331.1 coordinate 1,192, forward strand.
GCGCTATCGCCAGATTTTTGCGGATGAACGCGCGGGCCGGTTCGATGATGCCCAGTCGCTGGTGGCACAACTTAACGACAGGTCGCTCGTCGGCTACGCGCAGGCCGAGCATTATCTTTCGCCCCATTCGTCCCGCACCCCGGTCTCCGATCTGGTCGCGTGGATGAATGAGTACAACGACCTGGGCGTCGCCAGCCGCATCTACGACCTTGGCATCAAGCGCGCCAGCGTTCCGATCAAGCGCCACCACCGCGTCGTCGGCGTGCGGCTCACGGCGACGATCCCCTCGCCGGCGCCCCCGCCGCGCAGCGTTGGCGGCGGCGGCTCCAACGAAAGTGCGCCGGGCGATCCGCCGCTGTCATCCGATATCGCGCGCAGCGCGTTCCAGCAGATGCTCGCCTCGGTGAAGGCCGACCAGCCCGCACAGGCCGAGGCCCAGATGAACGCCGCTATCGCGCAGGGCATTCCGGGCAGCGACGCGGCGCGCCTCGCACAAAAGGTCGCGTGGTCCTATCTCGCCGAAGGACAGGACTTCGACGCCTTCCGCATCACAGGCAACGTGAACGCCATCGACCGGCAGACCGCGCCGATGCTGGACTGGGTGGCGGGCCTCGCCCTCTACCGCTTGGGAAAATTCGACACGGCAGCCAACCATTTCGAAGTGCTGACGCAGGTCGGCTCCGCGCACAAGGGGACACGCGCCGCGGCCGCCTTCTGGGCCGCACGGTCCAACATGCGTGCGGGCAATTCGCGCCGCGTGATCACGCTGCTTGTCGCTGCCGCACGGCTGGAGCCGACGTTCTACGGCCTGCTCTCCGAGCGCATTCTCGGTTGGGACAGCGCGACGGGCTTTACCGACGCCACGCTCTCGCCGTCCGATTTCAACGCGATCGCGCAGATTCCGGCGGCCCATCGCGCCATCGCGCTCTACCAGATCGGCGAGATGGATCATGTACACGCCGAGATGGCGCGCGCGCTGGCATCTATCGATGCCGCGCAAAGCACGGGCTTCGCGGCGATGGCCCATCAGATGAACCAGCCCGATCTTGAACTGCGCGCCAGCGAACTTTCCGCGTCGCAGGGCAAGACGCTGACCGGGCTGTTCCCTGTACCGGCTTATCAGCCCGCGGGCGGGTATCGCGTCGATCCTTCGCTGGTGCTCGCTTTCGTGCGCCAGGAAAGCCGCTTCCAGCAAAAGGCCGTTTCCAGCGTCGGCGCGACTGGGCTGATGCAGATCATGCCCGGCACCGCGGCTTATATCGACAGCAGCGTCGATCGCTCGCAGCTGAAGGATCCGACTACCAGTCTCGACCTGGGCCAGCGCTACATCGCCGAGCTTCTCGACAAGATGAACAATAACCTGTTCCAGACGACAGCGGCTTACGATGCGGGTCCCGGCAGCGTGTGGCGCTGGATGGACCGCCCGAACACCGACAAGAACGATCCCTTGCTGTTCCTGGAAACCATGCCTTCGCCGGAAGCGCGAGACTATGTCCGCCGCGTGATGACCTATTACTGGATGTACAACCGTCGGCAGAACGAGGAGTCGCCCGCGCTCGACCAGGCCGCCGCCGGTGACTGGCCGCAATACAGGCGCCCGGCGAACATGCCCGCCGCCCCTGCACCAGTGCAGCAACCCGCGCCAACACCCACGACAACGATCGTCAGCGATGCCTCCTATTGATGAGGGCGTGAAGTTCGTTCCCGTCCGCATTGCGGTGATGACGGTTTCCGACACGCGCACGCGCGAGAACGACACGTCGGGCGACACGCTGGCCGCGCGCATCAAGGATGCAGGCCATGAGCTGGCGGATCGCGTCATTGTGAAGGACGACATCCCCACGATCCGCGCGCAGCTGCAGCAATGGATCGACGATCCGCACATCGACGCCGTCGTCACCACGGGTGGAACCGGGCTCACCGGCCGCGATGTCACGGTCGAAGCAATGAAGCCGCTGTTCGAGAAGGAGATCGACGGCTTCGCCGCCGTCTTCCACCGCATCTCCTATGAGAAGATCGGCACCTCCACGCTGCAGTCGCGCGCCTGCGCAGGCGTCGCGAAGGGCACCTACCTGTTCGCCCTGCCCGGCTCGACCGGCGCGGTGAAGGATGGCTGGGACGGCATCCTGAAATACCAGCTCGATATCCGGCACAAGCCCTGCAACTTCGTGGAAATCATGCCGCGGCTGATGGAGCGGTGATTCCGCCGCCGTGCTAGGCTCTTGCCTGGCAGGAGCCAGGGAGCATCGCATGTCCATATCGCTTATCGTCGGCACGCAAAAAGGCGCTGCCGTTCTGCAAAGCAGGGATGGAAAAAGCTGGAGCGAGGACTTTGTCCTGCGCGGCTGGCCGGTGACGGCATCGGCCCGCGATGACGAAGGACGCTACTATGCGGCGGTGAACAGCCCGAACTTCGGCGTGGCGCTGTTCACGAGCGACAATCTGAAAGACTGGACGCAGCTGGAATCGGCACCGCGCTATCGCCCGGACGATCGCGGAAATCCGGAACACCATCGCCTCGTCGCCAAAATGGACTTCGAGGGCAAGCTGAAGGACGGTGGCCGCTTCGTCGACCAGATATGGACGCTGCATCCTGCGCATGGCGGTCTTTATGCCGGCGTTTCCGAGGCTGGCCTGTTCTTCTCCAGGGATCGCGGCGAGAGTTGGCAACCCATCGACGGGTTCAACGAGATTGACGGCCGCGCGGAGTGGCAACCCGGTTTCGGCGGGCTGGGTGCGCATACCATCCTGACGGACGCCAGGAACCTGAACCGCATGTGGGTCGGCGTGTCAGCGGCCGGCTTCTTCCGCACCGATGACGGCGGCAAGACCTGGACACGCAAGGACAAGGACGTCCACGGCTTCGGCGGCAATTGCGTGCATCACGTCGCGCACGATCCCGGCAACGCCGGCGTGCTCTTCCGCCAGGAACATTTCGGCGTGTACCGCAGCGACGATGGGGGCGACAATTGGCGCGTGCTGGAAAACGGCTTGCCGATTGCAGACATGAGCGATGGCCATCGCTGCTGCTTTGGCTTCGCGATGGCGATGGATGCCAATTCCAAAGCCGTGTTCGCCGTACCGCTCGATGGCGATTCCCAGCGGTTTCCACGCGATGGCCAGCTCGCCGTCTATCGCAATTCCGATGGCGAGCACTGGCAGCGCCTCACGGCCGGTTTGCCTGGCAATTGCTACGCAGGCGTGTTGCGCGGGGCGATGTCGGCGGATCAACGTGACGGCGTCTATTTCGCCACCACTTCCGGTGCGCTCTATGCAAGCGGCAATCTCGGCGAGAGCTGGAAAGAGATCGCGTCCGGCCTGCCGCGCGTGATGAGCGTGGACGCCTATCTGCAATGACCGTGCGCGTCCAATTGCCCCCGCTTCTTCGCGGGCTCATGCGGGGTGAGCGCTGGCTCGAGGCCGAAGGCGGTTCCATCGGCGCGATGCTTGCGGATATCGGCGCCCGCAACCCGTCGCTGGCGCTTCATCTATTCGACGAACAAGGTGCGATCCGCCACAACATCGCGTTCATCCACGACGGCGAAATCGTCCGCGCCAAACAGGCGGCGACCCATCCGCTCCGGCCCGGCGACGAGATCGTGCTCACCACGGCGCTGGCCGGCGGATGATCGACGCGGCCGCCATCGAGCAAAGCTTCGAGCTCGCCGCGGAACGCTGCGGCGATCTCACGCCGCGCGTCTATGAAAAGCTGTTTGCGAAATATCCGGAAATGCTGCCGCTCTTCGTGCGCGACACCAACGGCAATGTGCGCGGCGAAATGCTCACGCGCACGATCGAGGCAATCTTCGATTACATCGGTCCGAACAGCTACGCGGAAAACTTCCTGCGTAGCGAAGTCGTGACACATGCGGGATACGACGTCCCGCCACAAATATTCTCGAAGTTCTTCGACGTGCTGGCCGATACGCTGCGCGAAATCCTGGGCACAGCATGGTCGCCGGCCATGGAACGCGCGTGGAGAACGCTCCTCGCGGACTTCGCACGGTTCACGGCCGCGCCGGAACACATCGCCTGACGTCAGGCAGGAACGCTGTCGTCCTGGCCCTGATACATCGAGATGTCGCCGTCCTCATCCTGATCCTGGTTCGCCTGCTGCTCGCCGGATTGGACATCCTGGTCGTCGCCGTCCGGATTGATGACGAAGTCGGGATCGGAGACCCGGTTGGGTATCACGCCGCCATCATGATCGTTCACGAACAGGGGACGACTTTGTTGGATTGGCTCCGCCCATGCGGACGATGCCAGCAGAAGACAAACAGCCGCTGAGCCCAGGCCCAGCCCCAATAGACGCATGCATTACTCCTTCGACACACACCATCCGCCCGACGCAATACATATCATGTTTTGAAGGACTTACTGTGATGGCGATAAAATTATTTTCGCAGCGCACCATAAATTGAAATTTTCGGCGCGAGATCACTCGCAGTTGCGCGGGTTCCCATCCGATTCGCCCCTGTTCGGAACGAGCCGGCGCCTTGCCGGGTTGTCTCCCACAATCCGATGTGGCTGGCGGGCAGCCGTCCTCCATATCTCGTACTTGCTTGTTCTTTTTTTGTTCTTATCTTCGGGTGCATGACAACGATCCTGGACATCACAGCAGATCCCAAGCGCCTGAGAGGCCGTGGCGCCGTTTCCAATGCTTCCGGGCGCTACGAAAAGGAGACTCGCGTCCTCGTCGATGACGGCTGGAACAGCGAAGACGAAGAGCCGTCGCTGAAGACCGAAGTCCTGCGCGATTCTTCGCGCACCATCATCACGCGCAACAACTCGCCGGACATCTCGTTCAGCCAGTCCATCAATCCCTACAAGGGGTGCGAGCATGGCTGCATCTACTGCTTTGCGCGGCCTACGCATGCCTATCTCGGCTTTTCGCCGGGCGCGGATTTCGAGAGCAAGATCTTCACCAAGCCCAACGCGGCGGAACTTCTGCGCAAGGAATTGTCGGCGAAAAACTACGTGCCGCAGGTCCTGGCGATCGGCACCAACACCGATCCCTACCAGCCGCTCGAGAAGAAGCTGCGCATCATGCGCTCGATCCTGGAAGTGCTGTGGGAGTTCAAGCATCCTGTCGGCATCGTGACGAAGAACGCCGGCATCCTGCGCGATCTCGACATCCTGGCGCCGATGGCGGAAGCGGGCCTCGCGAAGGTCGCGCTGTCGGTGACGTCGCTGGACCGCAAGCTTGCCCGCGAGATGGAGCCGCGCGCCTCCACGCCGCCAAAGCGGCTGGAAGCGATCAAGGTGCTTTCCTCCGTCGGCATTCCGACCGCCGTGATGTTCGCGCCGGTCATTCCCGCATTGAACGACGGGGAACTGGAGTCGGTGCTGGAAGCCGCAAAAGACGCCGGCGCGCGATCCGCGGGCTATGTGCTCCTGCGCCTGCCGCTGGAGATCAAGGACCTCTTTCGCGAATGGCTGGAAGCGAATGAGCCAGGACGCGCCAAGCATGTCATGTCGCTGATCCGCTCCATGCGCGGCGGCAAGGATTACGATGCGCAATGGAACACGCGCATGCGCGGCACCGGGCCTTATGCGGAAATGATCGCGCGGCGTTTCCATCTGGCGGTGAAGCGCTTCGGCTTCAACACGGATCACCGCCCGCTTGACACGTCGCAGTTCAAGCGGCCGATCCTGGCGGGACAGCAACTGGAATTGCTCTAAACGCGGGCCCTAGTGGGTGCCGCTGGTGCTCTTCTTCTTGGAGTTGTCGGGATAATGCGTCCCGACGATCAGGTAGAGCGCCACGACGCCGAGCCCCACACCGCCGGCGAGCGCGAACTTGGAGATCTGTGAATCGCTTTCGGCGCGGTGGATTCCGGCCGCCTTGCCTGGCGCGAGAGGCCCCTGCGCGGTCTGCGCGGAGGCCGGCTGGGCTGCGACCAGCAGCATGGACGAAAGAACGAACTTCAACATTTGTCGCACGAGAATCCGGATTCCGCGATTGCGCCGCAACCATGCCCATGGAAATCCGGCAGCCGCAACTTAAGAAAAATATCGCGAGACGATTTCGATGCTGCCCCGGCAGGGGGTGCGAAACACGGATTTTCCGTATCTGTTGCACGGCGCGCACGGGCGCACCTGATACGCCGTAAGCTCTTGGACAGGCTGGCTCTTCCCATGACCGGCGCCATGTGTCCCGTCTTCCTCTCGTCCGGTTTATTGCCAATCCGCGATTGAAACAGTCACACGGGGTTTGGGAGACTTGGTCGTCATCGCTGTTGGGGCGGTGCCGCCGCGCCGTGCGCGGCTTGTGGTGGACGGGCCGGAGTAGAACATGGCCAGAGGGGCGAAGAAGTTCTCGCAGGCCGAGCGGCCGCAAGGACGGATCGGGAGGATTTTCGGCTGGCTGATGGGCCGGCTGAACCGTCCCGCCTATCGCTGGACCGTCGAACAGCTGAAAACCGCCAGGCCGAAATCCTATCTCGAGATCGGTTTCGGCACCGGCCATCTGGAAAAGATGATCGCGCAGAAGCTCAAGCCCGCGAAACTGGCGGGCGTCGATCCTTCGCCGCTGATGGTCGAGACCGCGCAGAAGCGCCTGCGCCGCTTCCGCAAGAAGATGAAGATCGAATTGCTCGAAGGCGACGACACGCGGCTTCCAAAGGACGGGCCGTATGACGCCATCGCTGCCCTGCACTCCTTCCAGTTCTGGGCGCATCCGGCCACCACGCTGGCGGAAGTCCGCTCGCTGCTCGCGCCGGGCGGCAAGTTCGTGATGGTGCTGCGCCTCCATGGCAGGCGCGCCAGGCTTCCCAATCCACTCAGCCGCAACGGCGACGAGGTTTCCGCTGCCTGCAAGGCGCTTCAGGATGCGGGCTTTACAATCCAGGCCATGCGCGGCATTTCCAGATCTTCGCACGGAATCGTCGCCGGCATCGGCTGAACGACCGCACAACGAAGAGCGCCACTTGGAAAAGATCGTTTATGTGAAAATCCCCGGCAAGGGGCGCGGCGTTGTCGCCAAGGCGCCGATTGCCGCCGGGGAACTGATCGAAAGATCGCCCGTCCTTCCCATCGGTTCGGTGGAGTCCGAATGTCCGGGCCTCAACGACTACAGCTTCGCCTGGGGCGAGGATGTCGAAGGCTTCGCGCCCGGCAAGGAATGCGCCGTGGGCCTGGGTTATCTCAGCCTCTACAACCATTCCGACACGTCCAACGTCAGCCTGACGCGGCATTACGACGAGAATGAAATGAGCATCCGCGCCCTGCGTGACATTGCGGAAGGCGAAGAACTCACAATCAATTACGACGTGCCGCTTTGGTTCAAGGAAGCCGCGGGCTAGGCTCGCTGGACCCATGCCGCATTACATCTACGAGTCACGTCTGCTGAAGACCATGGCCGGACCGATCTGCGGCGTGGACGAGGCCGGGCGCGGTCCGCTTGCGGGGCCGGTGGTTGCGGCGGCTGTCATCCTCGACCGCAAGAAGATTCCAAAGGGCCTCAACGACTCCAAGCAGCTCGATGTGGAGACGCGCGAGGAACTCTACGCCGTCATCATGGAGAAGGCAGTGGCAGTCGGCGTCGGCGTCGGCAGCGTGGACGAGATCGACCTCATCAACATCCGCCAGGCGACTCACCTGGCCATGGCGCGCGCCGTGCGTGAGCTCAAGGTCGCGGCGATGTTCGCGATCGTGGACGGCAACGACGCGCCGGCGCTGCCCTGCCCCTGCGATACGTTGATCGAGGGCGATGCCAAGTCCGTTTCCATCGCCGCGGCCTCCATCATCGCCAAGGTCACGCGCGACCGCTTGATGCAGAAGCTCCATTACGAGTTCCCGCATTTCGGCTGGTTCAACAACAAGGGTTACGGCACGCCCGACCATTACGCCGGACTCGAGAAGCACGGCCCCTGCCCGCATCACCGCCGGAGCTTCGGGCCCATCCACAATATGTTGTATCCACAGGACCCTGTGGACTCAACGGATAACTATTTGATTCAACAAGACTCTTGACGCGCGAATCAGCGCGAATCACTTTGCTCGCCTGTGGATTGATTCGGGCGGGCGATGAGCACCTACAAGCTGGATTTGAACGACGCGCTCGACCGCGTGATCGAAGGCGATTGCATCAAGAGCATGAACGCGCTGCCGGAAGGCTGCGCCGACCTCATTTTTGCCGACCCGCCCTACAATCTTCAGCTCCAGGGCGATCTGCACCGCCCGGACAACTCCAAGGTCGACGCCGTCGATGACGGCTGGGACCAGTTCGGCAGCTTCGCCGACTACGACAAGTTCACCCGCGAATGGCTCACCGCCGCCCGCCGCGTGCTGAAACCGAACGGCGCGCTCTGGGTCATCGGCTCCTATCACAACATCTTCCGCGTCGGCGCGACGCTGCAGGACCTCGGCTTCTGGATCATGAACGACGTGATCTGGCGCAAGACCAACCCTATGCCGAATTTCCGCGGCAAGCGTTTCACCAACGCGCATGAAACCATGATCTGGGCCACGCGCGACCAGAAGCAGAAGAGCTACACCTTCAACTACGAGGCCATGAAGGCGCTGAACGACGATCTGCAGATGCGCTCGGACTGGACGCTGCCGATCTGCTCCGGCGGCGAGCGTCTCAAGGACGACAAGGGCGAGAAAGCGCACTCCACGCAGAAGCCGGAAAGCCTGCTCCATCGCGTGATCCTGTCGTCGTCCAGGCCGGGCGACGTGATCCTCGATCCCTTCTTCGGTTCGGGAACGACGGGTGCAGTCGCGCGCCGCCTCGGCCGCCACTTCATCGGCCTTGAGCGCGAAGCGAAATATGCCAGCGTCGCGCGCCGCCGCATCGCGAGCATCGAGCCGGCCGACAAAGAAGCCATCGAAGTCACAAAATCGAAGCGGAGCGAACCGCGCATTCCTTTTGGGTGGGTTGTCGAACGAGGGTTATTGCCGCCGGGTACCATCCTGCGCGGACCGCAAAAGCGCCATCAGGCGAAGGTCCGCGCGGATGGAACGTTGGTTTGTGCCGACGCTACCGGCTCCATCCATCGCATCGGTGCGCATGTGCAGGGCATCGAAGCCTGCAACGGCTGGACGTTCTGGCAATACGAAGACAAGGGCAAGCTCATCCCCATCGACGTGCTGCGCCAGCGGCTGCGTGCGGATCTGGTGTGAAGACCTATCGCGGTTCGTGCCTGTGCGGCGCCGTCCGCCTCTCATTCACCGGCGCGCTGGACGACGCCTATTTCTGCCACTGCACACAATGCCGGAAGAACTACGGCATGCACGGTGCGTTCGTCGGCGTCGCGCGCGATGCTCTGGCCATCAAAAAAGCTAAGACACTTCGGACTTATAAATCCTCGCGCGGCACTGTCAGAACATTTTGCGGCAAATGCGGCTCGCCCATTTCCTGGGACCGCAAGGGCTACGAGAACATCTATGTCTGCCTTGGCCTGCTCGACGGCAAAATAAGCGTGCCGAAGGTCACGAACATCCACACGAAGAATAAGCGCGCGTATTACGCCATCGACGAGATTCCCATCGACTGAAGCGAAAGTCGTCGATCCGCTGCCCCCAGTCGAAAAGGTTTCACAAGGAT
>DATIVW010000332.1:0-2790 GCA_035465595.1 Rhizomicrobium sp.
TTCACGAAATCCAGGCTCAACGCGCCCGCGCAGTACTCGTCATCGTCAAACTGCATGGCTGCCATGTAACCACCAAAACCGCGGTTGACAAGTTACAATGGCGCCCATAAGTGACACCGGCAAAACCCAATTTAGGAGGTGTCACATGGAACGGGATGTCTGGAAAGCCGCAGCAGGCCTGGGGCAGGGCGGCGCGCTCGGTCTGATGGCGCACCTCGATTCTGCCCCGCGGAAGAACGAGCACCGGCCATGGCCATTGCGTCTTGGGCGATTCATGTTCCGGATCGCGATCTTGCCGATCTCGCGGATCGCCTGGCGCGAACGCGCGCGCCGGCAGAGCCCCTGCACAAGATAGGCTTGCCGCTTCCCCGCGTGCCGGCGGATCTCCGGCTTGCAGATCATGTGGCCTGCTCCTACGTCAACTTGTCCCCAGCGCGGCGGATATCTCCTCGCGGGAGTTCTTGAACGGCCGCCGCGAAGCCTTCCGCCCTTTCCTCCGAGCGGCTATGACTCCTGCAACGAAAAATTCGGGAGAGCGCCGTGGATTTGTCCTTCTCCAAAGAGGACCTCGCGTTTCGCGACGAGGTACGTGCCTTCATTGCCGAGGCCTATGACGACGATCTGCGCGCCAGGAGCGCGCAATCGAAGAACGGATATCTCGACAAGGACTCGATGCTGAAATGGCAGCGCGCGCTTTATCGCAAGGGCTGGGCGGCGCCGAACTGGCCGAAGGAGTATGGCGGACCGGATTTCACCGCGGCGCAGAAATACATCTTCGAGCTGGAGATGAGCGCGGCAGGCGTGCCCACAAGTTCGCCGATGGGCCTGAAGATGGTCGGCCCCGTCATCATGGCGTTCGGCACGCCGGAGCAGAAGAAGCGGCATCTGCCGCCGATCCTCGCCTCGGAGATCTGGTGGTGCCAGGGCTATTCCGAGCCGGGCTCCGGTTCGGATCTGGCTTCGCTGCAGATGAAATGCGAGGACAAGGGCGATCACTTCCTGCTCAATGGCTCGAAGATCTGGACCACCCATGCGCAATGGGCGGATTGGATGTTCAACCTCGTTCGCACCGATCCGAAGGCGAAGGCCCAGGAAGGCATCAGCTTCCTGCTCGTCGACATGAAGACGCCTGGAATCAAGGTCGAGCCGCTGGTGACATTGGACGTGCCGATGCCGAACCAGCAGGAGATCAACCAGGTTTTCTATACGGACGTGAAGGTCCCGAAGGAAAACCTCATTGGTGAGCTCAACAAGGGCTGGGACTACGCCAAATACCTGCTCTCGTTCGAGCGCGGAAACGCCTATGGGCCGGGTCTCAGGCGCACCATCGGCAAGATCCGCAAGATCGCATCCCAGACCGATACGAGCGGCGGCAAACTGATCGACGACCCATCGTTCCGCGCGCGGCTGGATACGCTGGAGATCGAAGTCTCGTCGCTGGAGTTCTTCGAGCTGCGCATGTTCAGCGCCATGAGCGCGGGCCAGCGCCCCGGCGCGGAAGCCTCCATGCTCAAGTGCAAGGGCACGGATCTGCAGCAGGCGATCAGCGAGCTGTCGGTGGAAGCCGTGGGCTACTATGTCATGCCCTTCGTTCGCGACACCTGGGCTCGCACTAACGAGCCGCGCCCCGGGCCGGATTTCGCTGCGCCGATCGCGCCTTACTACTTCAACCTGCGCAAGGCCTCGATCTACGCGGGTTCGAACGAAATCCAGCGCAACATCATGGCGAAGGCGGTGCTGGGGCTGTGATCTGCTGAAAACAAAAATCCGGCGAGGCTTTCGCTTCGCCGGATTTTCTTTTTCAGCTGCGCGCCGATTACGGCGCGACGGGCTTGTCCTTCATGCGCTCGAACAGATGCGCACCGTGCTCGCCGCCCATCGTGAAATGCTTGGCGCCGGTGAAATCACTGATCTTTGACCAGTATTCGGCGACGGTGTCGGCGGTGGCGCCATGGCCGAGATTCACGCCGGAGGACTCCACGATCTGCGCCGAGGAGAACACGCCCGCGCCGGCCGAAATGATCACGCCGGTCGGCGCATCGTCGCTCGCGAGGAACACCACGGCCGGCGTCACATATTCCGGCTTCAGGGCTTCCAGCATTTGCGGCGGCATCAGGTTCTCGGTCATGCGCGTCCCGGCGACGGGGCAGATCGCGTTGACCTTGATGTTGTCCTTGGCGCCTTCGAGCTTCAGCGTGTTCATGAAACCGACAAGGCCGAGCTTCGCGGTCGCGTAGTTGGTCTGCCCGAAGTTGCCATAGAGGCCGGTGGAGGAGGTCGTCACGACGATGCGGCCATATTGCTGCGTCTTCATGATCTCCCACGCCGCCTTCACGGGCTTCACGGTGCCCATCACGTGGACCTGCATCACCGCGTCGAAATCCTTGAGTTCCATCTTGGAGAAGCTCTTGTCGCGCAGAATGCCGGCGTTGGCGATGATCACGTCGATGCGGCCCCAGGTGTCCATCGTCTGCTTGATGAGGTGCGCCACGCCCGCGTCATCGGTGACCGAAGCGCCGTTCGCGATCGCCTGGCCGCCCGCAGCGGTGATTTCCTTCACGACTGCTTCCGCAGCGGCGGAGTTGCCGCCGGTGCCGTCGACCGCGCCGCCCAGATCGTTGACGACGACTTTCGCGCCGCGCTTGGCGAAATCGAGCGCATGGCAGCGGCCTAGGCCGCCGCCCGCGCCGGTGACGATGACGACCTTGTTGTCGTAGCGAATGGCCATAGGAGATCTCCTTCAGCGAGCTGATATTTTGTCGGCGGGATTGATGGCGGAAGCCCCAAGCG
>DATIVW010000333.1:0-8522 GCA_035465595.1 Rhizomicrobium sp.
GCGTGTGCGAGCCGGAATGCCCGGCCGAGGCGATAAAGCCCGACACCATGTCCGGTCTCGAGCGCTGGCTGGAGCTGAACGCGAGATTCGCGAAGCGCTGGCCCAACATCACCACGAAGAAGCCGCCGCCGCCCGATGCCAGGGCGTGGGACGGCGTGGCGAACAAGTATCCCGAACAATTCAGCGAACAACCTGGGAGTGATTGACCATGCTTGAAGCGCAACTTGAGTCCGCCAACCGCGAGACATTCTTCTACGTCGCGCCGCAGCCCGCCGCCGCCATCCGGCGAACGCGCGCCGCTTCGGCGGTGTGCCACGAGCAGATGCATCCGGGCGTCTACAAGGTGGCGCTCGCCTGTTGGATGGGATTCCTCGGCGTCTTTGTGCTGACGTTTCTTACCAGCGCCAACGCGCTTTTCATGATCGCGATCGATGCGGTCTATGCGGCGATGTTCTTCGGCATTCCGTGGGTCTTCTACCGGATGACGCCGAAGACCGGGCCCGCGCCGCGGGACTTCTTCAACTTCCTGGGCGGTCGGCTCGACACGATCTACGGCCCGATTCGCGCCAGCGAAGCATTGTTGCAGGTGATCCTCGTTCCGCTGATTCTTGGCATCGGCGGCATCGCCATCGGGTTCATCATCCAGTCCGCCCGCGCCGCGTTTTGAAGACGGGAGCCTCCACTCACGCCTTCAAGTTCCGGAAGATGGAAGACCTCCCTCCATCTTCCGGAACATCGGGCACTAGGGCTCGATCACCACTTTGCCGATGACCTTGCGGGTCGTCAGCATGTGCATCGCGTCCACGGCCTTATCGAGCGGAAAGCGCGCATGGATATGCGGGCGGATCTTGCCGTCGGCGAGAAGCCTGTCGATGGCGGCGATGTTCTCGCGGCCTTTCTCCGGGAATTTGCGGCCATATTCGCCGGCGCGCACGCCGACGACGGAGAAGCCCTTGATCAGCGGCATGTTCACGCTGACGCTGGGGATGCGTCCGCTCGTGAAGCCCACGATCAGGATGCGGCCGTTGAAGTTGATGCAGCGGATGCTCTCGTCGAACACGTCGCCGCCGACCGGATCGTAGATCACGTCCGCGCCGCGGCCGCCGGTCAGTTCCTTGACGGCCTCGCGGAAGCCGGAAGAGGGCAGCACATGATCGGCGCCATAGTCTTTGAGGAAGGTGCGCTTCTCGTCCGATGACGCGGTGGCGATCACCGTCGCGCCGAGCACCTTGCCCAGATCGACCGCCGCCAGCCCAACGCCGCCCGCCGCACCATGCACCAATAGCGTTTCGCCCTTCGCAAGCTCGCCGCGCCGTACCAGCGAGACATAGGCGGTGAGATAGGCGGTCGTATAAGCCGACGCGACGGCGTAATCGGCCGAACCCGGAATGATGCGATAGGAACTCTCCGGTCCCTGCGCTTCCTGCGCGAAGCCGCCGGAGAGCGCGCCGCCGACGACACGGTCGCCGATCTTGAACCGCGTCACGCCCGAGCCAACCGCAATCACATCGCCCGCGCGCTCGCCACCCACCACAAACGGAAGCTCCGGCTTGTGCTGGTACCTGCCCTGGATCATCAGGATGTCGGGGAAGTTCACCGCCGCCGCGCGCACGCGGATGCGCACGTCATTCGCGCCCAATTCGGGCAACGTAACTTCTTCAACCTTCGCCGTGCCGATATCGTCCGCGTTGGCGCGGCACAGAAGCGCCTTCATGCCGTGGCGCTGCCGACGCCTTCATGCGGCAACGCGCGGATACCGCCCAGGAACAGCGCCGTCGCGAAGTTCGCAGCCACCGCCGCATCGGGTGCGGCCCGGCGCACCATGCGCTCGGAAACCTCGAACGCCACGCCCACGATGGCCGCCATCAGGTAATCGGCGTCCACCGGCGGAAACAGCCCGCGCGCGATCGCCTTCTCGATGTCCTCGCGCAGTTCATCGAAGCCTGCGATGACTTCCGGCGTGTCGACGCGCATGCGCGTGATGTCGGCATTGTGGCGAATGGCCCGGACGTCCACGTCGTCGCGCAGCACGAACTCGAAGAAGGTCTGGAAGGTGGCCGAGATAAACTCCTCGACGGAGCCGGCCTTCTCGCGGGCCTCGCGCAGGCGGGGACGGATGGCCAGCGCCGTCTCGTCCTGCATCGCCTGGTACACTTCTTCCTTGGACTGGAAGTAGTTGTAGAAGGTTCCCGAGGCCAGCGGCGTGGCGCGGATGATGTCGCGCACCGTGGTCGCCCCATAGCCGTTTTCGGCAAAGACCGTCCGCGCCGCGTCCAGGATGATCTGGCGGTTCTGCTGCTTTGTCTGCTCGCGTTTTCCGGCCTGTTTGGGCCTGGGGCGGGGGGCCGTTTCGATCTGTTCCATTGGGCTCTCTTGCATGGGGCCGGGACTCTACAGATCGGTGACGCGCCGTCAACTTCCTAGACTTTGCGGGGACTTACGAGGCCTTTGCAAGACTGGACGTGGTCCGCCGGACCGCGCGGGCCCTGCCGCGATCCCACTCGGTTCCGATCTCCCGGCAATAGCGGTCGAAGTTCACCTGCATGGTGTGGCGGCGCGACGCGTAATAATGGCCGATATCGCGGCCCTCATCCTCGGCGATGGTGCGTTCCATCTCCACGACGCTCGGCAGGGCGTAGCCGCCCGCCAGGTAGTCCGCCATCCACCGCGCCTGCTGCTCGGCGAAGTTCACCAGGGTGGGCAGCGGCTGGGCGAGGCCCATGAAGAACAGGTTGTCGATGCCCGGCTTCACGATGCGCTTGAAGAGGGAGATGTGGTTGTTCTCCACCTTCACGCCCGGATCGTCGAGGAAGGGGAAGGAGACATTGTAGCCGGTGGCGTAGATGATCGCATCGATCTCTTCCTCGCGGCCGTCCTCGAACAGGATCCTGTTGCCGCGCTTTTCCTTGATGTTCTTCACCACCGTGATGTCGCCGCAGCCGACGCGCGTGAGGAACTCGCCGGAGACGGAAGGATGCGCGTCGGCCGGATGATGCGCCGGTTCCGGCAGCCCATAATTGCTCATGTGACCGACCGCCTTGACGATCATGCGCTTGACCAGCGCCCGCATCAGCCATTCGGGCATCCAGGCCGGCGCCACGCCTTTGTCCGGCGGCGCGCCGTTGATGTATTTGGGCATGATCCAGACGCCGCGGCGCGCGGCCACGAACAGCTTCTTGGCGATCGGCTTCTGCGAAAGCTCCGACGCGATGTCCATTGCCGAATTTCCCATGCCGACAACGAGCACGTTCTTGCCGCGCAGATCGTGCGGCTCGAACGGCGTGAGGTAATGGTGCGAATGGATCTCCGGTCCGTCGAAACGGCCGGGGAATTGCGGAATGAACGGGTCCCAGTGATGGCCGTTGCAGACGAAGAGCGCGTCGTAGGTTCGCGTCTCGCCCGTGGACAGCGTGACCTTCCACTTGCCGTTGGCATCGCGCGCGGCGCGTTTCACTTCGGTGTTCATGGTGATGGCGTCGCGCAGGCCGAAATGGTCGATGTAGTCGTTGAAGTACTGCACGATCTGGGAATGGTGTGGATAGTCCGGGAAGTTGTCCGGGATCGGAAAATCCGTGAACTGCATCCGGGTTTTCGACGTGTCGATGTGCAGGGACTGATAGCAGGACGAGCGGCCGTTCGGATTCTTGTAAAGCCAGTTGCCGCCGATGGCGCTCGACATCTCGAAGCAGTCGAACGGCAGGCCGCGATCCTTCAGCGCCTTGGCGGTGGTGAACCCGGAACAGCCCGCGCCCACGATGCAGGATTTCGGCAATGCCATGACGCACTCGTGCAATATCTTTCACACGCGATGATAGGTGCGCATCCTTCCCGCACAAGCCGCTTTAAGTTGACCGGACGGCAATCGCGACGTTGACTTGGGCGGACGTTGGGATTTGATCTGTCCATGTCCGACGCACCGGAATGGCTGAAACATGCCAGGAAACACATGAACCTCACGCCCTATCTCGCCGGCATCGGCGGCGAGATCGTAGAGGTCGGCACGCCCGCCAAGGCGCGCGTTCCCTATTCTGAGAAACTTGTCGGCGATCCGGAAACCGGCGTGGTGCATGGCGGGGTCATCACCGCCCTGCTCGACCACACATCCGGCCTTGCGGTGATGGTGAAGCTGCGCGAGCCCATGCCCATCGCCACGCTCGACCTGCGCATCGACTACATGCGCCCCGCCAAGCCTCACGAAGACATCATCGCCGAATGCGAATGCGTGCGGGTGACCCATGAAGTCGCCTTCGTGCGCGGCACCGCGCACCAGGGCGATGCGAAGGATCCAATTGCCCTTTGCACCGGCGCGTTCATGCTCATCCGCGGCGGCGTGCACGGCATTCCGGTGACGCCGGCATGATCGACACCACGAGCCCCGCGAAGCTCATCGCCGCGATCCCCTATTGCCGGCACCTTGGCATCACCGCGGAGATCGAGGACGGATCGCTCCTGCTCCTCATGCCCTTCGGCCAGCATCTCATCGGAAATCCGGCGCTGCCCGCGCTGCATGGCGGGGTGATCGGATCGCTCCTGGAAACCGCGGCCATCGCGCAGGTCATCTTCGAGACGCGCGGCGAACGTTTGCCCAAGCCCGTGGACATCACCGTCGATTATCTGAGGAGCGGTCGCGCGGTGGACAGCTACGCCCGCGCCCGCATCGCGCGGCAGGGCAAGCGCGTCGTCAACGTCCATGCCGAGATGTGGCAGGAAGACGAGGCCAAGCCCGTCGCCAATCTGCGCGGGCATTTCCTGATCTAGTTGAGCGGGCCCGGCCCCATGACGGCGATGCGGCCGGCGCCCAGAAGGGCCACCGCCAGGCCGCCAAACAGGTAGAACGCCTGGGCTTCCAGCATGTAGCCGCCCTGATCGTTCAGGCCCAGTATGCCGGTGCGCATCAAGACGATCGCCACGATCATGTTGAGCACGACGAGCATTCCGCCGAGGCGCGAAAATAGGCCCAGGACAATCAGGAGCGGCGCCAGCACCTCGCCGGCATAGACGCCGTAAGCCAGGTAGTCCGGGAGCCCGTGCGCACCGATCTTGCTGCGGATCGCATCGATGCCGGTCAGGATATTGTGGACGCCGTGAAACAACAGCAGGCCGCCCAGCGCGAGCCGCAACACGAGCTTGCCGAAATCTTCCGCGGTCATCTGCGCCCCCACAACGCCCGAACCACCCCGCGGATACTACACGGCGGCGCTCCGGTGTCGCGGACGGCGGGAATCTATTTGCGGTTATGGTTTCCGCGCGCGGAAAACCCTGGGTGGCGGGGGGCGAGCGCCTAAGGCGTGCGCAGATCCGCGCCAATCGCATCGACGATGGTGGAGAATCCGTCGCGCGCCAGGCACGCCAGAAGCTCGCGCTTGATGCGCGAGACGAGTTCGGGCCCCTGATAGGCGAGCGCGGTATAAAGCTGCACCAGCGAGGCGCCGGCGCGGATCTTCGCGTAGGCATCTTCCCCAGAGGAGATGCCGCCGACTCCCACCAGAGTCAGCCTGGCGCCGACGCGCTGGCGCAGCGCTTTCAGGATCGCGGTCGACGGCGCCATCAGCGGCGCGCCGGACAGCCCGCCGCTCTCGCTCGCCTTCGCGCTCTTCAGCCAGGGCGGCCGGGCGATGGTGGTGTTGGTGGCGATGATGCCTTCGATGCCGGATGCGAGCGTCACATCGGCGATGTCGTCCAGCGCTTCCGGCGTCACGTCGGGCGCGACCTTCAGCAGGATGGGCAGATAGCTGCTCCGCGCCCGCGCATTGGTCAGCGTATCGAGAAGCTTTCGAAGCTCATCCTTGTTCTGCAGTCCGCGCAGGCCCGGCGTGTTGGGCGAGGAAACGTTGGCGGTGATGTAGCTGGCGAAGGGCGAAAGCGCCGCGAAGCAGCGCTCGTAATCGGCGGTGCGGTCGGCGCTGTCCTTGTTGGCGCCGATATTGATGCCGACGATGCCGCGCTTCTGCCGGCGCGCGAGTTTCGCCGCCATCGCGTCCATGCCGCCATTATTGAAGCCCATGCGGTTGATGACGGCGCGGTCGGCGCGCAGGCGGAAGAGGCGAGGCCTGGGATTGCCGGCCTGCGGTCGCGGCGTGACGCTGCCGCATTCCACGAAGCCGAAGCCGAATTTCAGCATCGCGTCCGGCACGTCGGCGTCCTTGTCGAAGCCGGCGGCAAGGCCAACGGGATTGGGGAAGTTCATGCCGAGCGCGGTGAGCGCAAGGCGCGGATCGTCGGCCCGCGCGGACGGCAGCAGCGATGCCATCGATTCCAGAAGGCGCAGGGTCGCCCGGTGCGCCGTCTCCGGCGGCAGAAGGCGAAGAGCGGCGGCGCCGATATCTGTGAGCATTTGCATGCGATTCCCGATCCGGGTCGCCGCATAGTCGCTCTTGCGCGCCGGGTCAAATCCTCCTAGGATAAATAGCGGATTGATGGACTTCATTCATATGGCGCGCAACAACAACAAGATCCTGACGCATGAGCAGGTGTGGAACGCTCTCGACCTTCTGGCGGAGAACCACGACATGTCGGCGTCGGGTCTGGCGAAGGCGGCGGGCCTGGATCCAACGACCTTCAACAAGTCCAAGCGCGTCGGCCCGGACGGGCGCCTGCGCTGGCCATCCACCGAAAGCGTCGCCAAGTCGCTGCAGGCCACCGGCGCGACCCTGGAAGAATTCACCTCCTATGCCGTGCGCGGCACCAAGCCGCCGCGCTATGTCTCGCGGCCCGTGCCGCTGATCGGCATGGCGCAGGCCGGCAGCAAGGGCTTCTTCGACGATGCCGGCTTTCCGGCGGGCTCCGGCTGGGACGAGATTCCATTTCCCGACCTGAACGACGAGCATGCCTATGCGCTGGAGATCGCCGGCGACTCCATGCTGCCGATCTATCGCGACGGCGACCGCATCGTCGTTTCGCCGGCGCAGAACGTGCGCCGCAACGACCGCGTGGTGGTGAAGACGACCGGCGGCGAAGTCATGTGCAAGCAGGTGGGGCGCCTGACTGCGCAGCGCGTGGAGCTGAAGTCGCTCAATCCGGATTACGACGACCGCGCTTTCGCGATCACCGAGCTGGCGTTCATGCACCGGATCATCTGGTCGTCGCAGTAGGGGCTAGGGACTGCCCTGGTCGCGCGCGACAAGCGCGGCATAGGCGTCCATGTCGCCCTTCTTCAGGGCTTCGCGCAGTTCCTTCGCGCGCGACTGCACGAAAGCTTCATAGGCGCCGTTGGCCTTGCCGTTCTGCGCGCGCGCCAGCGCATCCTCGATCTTCGCGCGATAGGCATCCACGTCATAAGCCGACAGCGTCAGGGCATATTGATAGCGCAGGCCGACATTGCCGGGGGCCAGCGCAAACGCCTTGTCGAATTCGGCCAGGCCGTCCGCCAGCGATGCGCCATACATCATGTGCGCGACGCGCTCGCCGCCCTTGTGCACGATCTCGATGTTCCAGCCGCCGAGCGCGCTCCACGCAAAAGCGCTGCCGGGATCGGCGGCGATGGCGGCATCGAGTTCCGATTTGGCCTGCGAGGGATAACCCTTGCGCAGAACGGTGAAGGTGCTGATCAGCCGGCCTTCGCGTCCCAGCGCGACGGCGAGGAAGACGTGGCCGTCGGGAAACCTGGGATCGACGGCTATGGCCTTGCGCGCATCGTCCTGTGCGCGGCGGATGCAGTCGAGGCAGCGCGTGTCGCCCATCGCTTCGGCGGCAAGTTCGGCGCGCGCGGCGATGGCGTAACCGGCGGCGTCATTCTCCATCCGCCCGGCCGCGATCGCCGCGTCATACTTGCCCTGCTCGTACAGTTCGAACGGCGTTGCCGCCTGCGCCGCACCGGCGAGACCGATGGCGCATAGAAGGCCCAGCACCAGCCTCATGCGGCGCGTTCTCCGGCAAGCGCCTGGCGGATCATCGCCGCGGTTTCGCGGCAGCCATACAACGCCGCGAAGGAGCCGAAGCGCGGGCCCTGCGTCTGGCCGAACAGGACTTCATAGAGCGCCTTGAACCAGTCGCGCAGGGGCTCGAACTGGTGCCGCTTGCCGACTTCATAGACTTCGTTCTGGACTTTCTCCGCGTCGCGCTCGTCGCCCAGTTTTTCCAGCACGCCGGCAAGATCGGAGAGCGCGGCGCGTTCCTTCTCCGTTGGTGCGCGGTACTGCTTTGTCGGCTTCACGAAGTCTTCGTAGTAGCGCAGCGCATAGCCGACGAGGCGGTCGAGGCCCGGATTGTCCTTCGGATTGGCCTGCGGCGCATAAGCCCGGATGAAGCCCCAGAGCAGGTCGCGGTCGTTCGCGTTCGATGCGCTCACCAGCGTCAGCAGCAAGGCGAAGCTGACCGGATAGCTCTCGGTGGGCGGATTGCCGTTGTGGATGTGGAAGACGGGATTTTCGAGCTTCTGCTCCGCGCTCGTCTCGTTGGAATTGTAGGCGCGCAGCAGGTCGATGTAGTCGTCCACCGTCTTGGGGATCACGTCGAAATAGAGCTTCTTGGCCGTGCGCGGCTTCTGGAACATGAAGAGCGCAATGGACTCTTCCGGGCCATAG
>DATIVW010000334.1:0-4248 GCA_035465595.1 Rhizomicrobium sp.
AAGAAAATCGCATGATATTTGGATAGAGCCGCAAGCCCGGTCAGAAGACCGGCCGCCAGCCAGCGGCGCAGCGAAAGAGGTTTTCCCTCGCCGATCGGAGCCAATGCCAATGCGGCCGCCAGCAGGAAAAAGTTGAGCGGCCCGTCGGGAAGAATCCAGCTCGCAGAGACGAACCCGAAAAAGCCGGACAGATTGAGCGACAACACGGCCCAGACGCCAGCGCGATCTCCGAACAGCCGCCGCGTGAAGGCGAACATGAGCCAAGACGTGCCGCCGCCCATCAGAATGAAGAATAGCCGGACCCCTCGT
The DNA here is from genome assembly GCA_035465595.1 of Rhizomicrobium sp. Classification (GTDB taxonomy): domain Bacteria; phylum Pseudomonadota; class Alphaproteobacteria; order Micropepsales; family Micropepsaceae; genus Rhizomicrobium. The sequence goes on from DATIVW010000334.1 coordinate 310, forward strand.
GTGTCGCCGAAAATGCCTTCACCCAGATGTGCCAGCCAGAAATGGAGCGGCGGATGATCGAAATAGGAAAGGCTCATCGCCCGGCCACTGGCGATGGCATAAGCCTCGTTGGTGCCAAGTCCCACGTAGAAGCTGGCGACAAGTCGCAGCAGAACAAATGCCACCGTGATCGCCAGCGCCTGGTTCGCCGCGCCACGCGGACTGCGCTGAATGGATTCCATCGTGCCGGCTTATCCTAGCGCATGCGCCAGACAAACCGGCTGGACATCGCATAGTTCCAGACCACGCCCGTAAGCGCGCCCGCAATACCCGCCAGCCACCAGACGGGATTCGTGCCATAGAGCCACGACGCGACGCCGACATTCGCCAGGAAACCTGTTGCGCCGATGGCGCAGAAAGCGGCCAGCCCGCGAAGAAGCTGCACGCCGCGAAGCCTGAGATCCTTGTAGGTCAGCATGTTGTTGAGGAAGAAGTTGGAGAGCATCGCCGCGAACGTCGCAAGCGATTGGTCTGCCGCGAAATCGAGGCGCGCTCCGGCAAGCGCCGATTTCAGAACCGCGAGATGCACGAGCACGCCGAACGATCCGATTATGGCATAGGGTACAAAACGCGCATCGATCAGGTCGCCCGACATTTTCGCCACGAGCAATCCCAGGAATTCCAGCCCGGCGCGCAGATCGAACTTGCTCTGGCCCGCGGCGCGCTCGCGAAAATCGTAAGGTTCCTCGGCAACGCGCAGCTCGCCATTTGCGGTCGCGAGCATGTCGAGCAGGATCTTGAATCCATCATGAGAGAGTCGCGGCGCAATCTCCTCGAAACATTCGCGCCGGACCATGAAGAAGCCGCTCATCGGGTCACTGATTCCGACCCGCAGCAGGCGATGCGACAGCGAGGTCGCGGCACGGCTGATTGTGCTGCGATGCCCTGCGAGGCCAAGCGCCGAGCCACCCTCGCAATAGCGCGTTCCGACGATGACATCCGCCTCGCCATCTTCAAGCCGGTGCAGCATGCGCACGAGGATCGCTTCATCGTGCTGAAGATCGCCGTCCATCACGGCCACATAGCGCGCACTGGAAGAGAGAATCCCGTCGATGCAAGCGCCCGCCAGGCCTCTGCGCCCCACGCGGCGCAGGCACCGCACCCGCGGATTGTTCTGCGCGATCTGCTTGGCCAGGCGATGCGTTCCGTCGGGGGAATTGTCGTCTGCGAAGATCACCTCCCATGAGAGCGTTCCGAGAATAACTCTCAATCGCTCCACGAGAGCGGTCAGGTTTTCCACCTCGTTGTACGTCGGTACAACGATCGACAGGATGGGCGGCGCGGCAGCACCCCGGATAGGGCGCGTCATGACCGCTTCAAGGCTCATTTGCGGGACTCCAGCGGCGCTCCACATGGCGCGGCAACTGGGCGCAATCTGCGCCATCAGGCCTTGTGCGACGGTCCCTAAGAGATTGAAAATTTGTCGGGAATTGGGATTTGCCTTTGCTTTTTATACGAACGCGTATAGGTGAGAAATTATCGGTCGCGGCAGCTGCGGGGCGCGCGCGACCGAAGCGCCGGACTGCCCATGAAGCTTCTTTTGGTTGAAGACGATGCGGAAACGGCGACCTTCGCCATGCGCGGTTTCCGAGAACATGGCCATGTCGTCGATCACGCGGTGGATGGCCGCGAAGGGCTCTATCTCGCGACAGAAAACAATTACGACGTCCTGATCGTAGACCGCATGCTGCCCAAAATGGACGGCCTGACCCTCGTGAAGTCGCTGCGAAGCGCGAAGATTTTCACGCCGGTTCTGTTTCTCACCACCATGAGCGGCATCGACGACCGCGTCGCGGGACTGGAAGCCGGCGGCGATGACTACCTCGTGAAGCCCTACGCCTTCTCCGAGCTGAACGCGCGGGTGAACGCGCTTGCCCGGCGTCCGCCGCTGTCCGAGCAGATCAGCGTGCTCAAGGTGGCCGACCTGGAAATGAATCTGCTCAGGCGCACCGTCACCCGCAGCGGCGACGAGATCGATCTGCAGCCCCGCGAATTCCAGTTGCTGGAATATCTGCTGCGCCATGTCGACCAGGTGGTGACCCGCACCATGCTGCTGGAAGGCGTGTGGGATTTTCATTTCGATCCCCGCACCAATATCGTCGAGACGCATATCAGCCGCCTCCGGTCGAAGATAAACCGCGGCTCGGACCCTGAACTCATCCACACCATCCGCGGCTCAGGATATTCCCTGCGTGCACCTGCCAAGGCTGCTTAGCACCACGAGCTTCCGCCTGGCGGCGATGTTCGCGCTGATATTCGGCGTCAGCGTCGCTGTCGTCGGCGGCTTTGTGTACATCAACGTCAAGGCGACCCTGAACAATCAGGCGCGCGAACGCATCCAGGCCGAAGCCCTTACTCTCAAGGGCGAATACGACAGCGGCGGAATGCGCGACATGATGAACGCCATTCATCAGCGCCAGCGCGACAAGATCGCGGGTGGCCTCGACTACTCTCTCTTCAAGGCGAACGCCGAACGGATTTTCGGGCGCCTTCCGAAACACCGGCTCCATCCCGGCTGGAAGCACATGACCGGACCGCCGGACGGCGACGAACCGCCGGGAGAACTGGAACGGCTGCTGGTATTCGACCAGCAGCTCGCGCCTGATCTTTGGCTCGCCGTCGGCGAAGATGTGGGTGTGTTGCACAGCCTGGGCGACGAAATCCTGCGCCTTTTCGGCTTCGGCCTGCTGCTGGCGCTATCGCTCGCGGCGATCGGCGGCGCGATCGTGAGCAAGACCTTTCTTCAGCGCGTGGATTCGATCACCCGCACCGCGGAAGCGATAATCGAAGGCGACATCGGCCAGCGCATTCCGCTCAGCGGATCGGGCGACGACATGGATCGCCTGGCCAGCACCCTCAACCGCATGCTGGACCGCATCGCCGCCCTCATGGACACGTTGCGGCACGTGTCGACGGACATCGCGCACGACCTGCGCACGCCGTTGGGCCATCTTCGGCATGCGCTGGACGATGCGCGCGAGCGGGCACGGGATGTCTCGGAGTACAAGTCCGCGATCAGCCGCGCCATCGATGAGACCGATGCGATCCTGGACACCTTTTCCGCCCTCCTTCGCATCGCGCAAATCGAATCCGGCAGCCGCCGCGCCGGGTTCCGTACGGCGAATCTGAGCGAGATCGCCACGCGCGTGACGCAAAGCTTCGCGCCGACAGCCGAAGAGCAAGGCCGGACCTTGACGACAGCCATCGCCCCAAATGTCGAAATCAACGGAGACCGGGAACTCATCACGCAGCTCATGGCGAACCTCGTCGACAATGCCATACGCCATACGCCATCGGGTGCGGCGATTCACCTGTCCCTGTCTTCCGGCGAGAAGTGCGTGTTGGAGGTTTCTGACAACGGTCCCGGCATTCCGGCCGAGGAGCGAGACAAGGTGTTCGATCGCTTCTATCGGCAGGAAGCCAGCCGCACGACTCCGGGAAGCGGGCTGGGCCTCACTCTAGCTTCGGCCATCGCGGCACTGCATCATGCGCAAATCGCACTTCTCGACAATGCGCCTGGTCTGAAGGTCCGTGCCGAATTTCCGAAGGGGACAAACAGTGGGCAGCAGGACAGTTGAAGCTTGTGGCGCGGCGCTTTTCGCATCACTCGCGCTGGGCCTGACGCAGGCGCATGCCGGCCCCCCTTTTGCCACCGACGATCCCGAGCCGACCGACTACCGGCACTTTGAGATCTACCTCTACTCGGAGGGGACGCACGTTTCGAACGACACCTCAGGAACATTCCCCGGCCTGGAAGTCAATTATGGCGCCGCGCCGAACCTGCAGGTCAGCGTCGCGGTGCCGTTCGCCTTCGACAAGGGACACAGTCAGGGCACGTTGTACGGTTATGGCGCGACCGAGTTCGGCCTGAAATATCGGTTTATCCAGGAAGACGAACAC
>DATIVW010000335.1:0-3584 GCA_035465595.1 Rhizomicrobium sp.
GTGCAGCGCATGCACGATGCGCGAGAGCGTGGCATTGGCCGCATCGCTCGTTTCCTTCATGCGTTCGGCTTCGCGGCTGTAGCTCTGCGTCAGCTGCGTCGTGCGCGCGACGCCATTGGCCATGATGGTTTCGATCTGCCGCTCGGTGTCGCCGGCCAGATGGCCGAACTTGTCGGCCTGCGCGTATAGCACCTGTATCGCTTTTTCGAGCGCGCCACGCTGTTCGGCGAGCGCGGATTCAAAGTTCGCACTTTCGTCCTTGAGCCGGCCGAGCAGTTCGTTCATCGCCGTACGATGCTTTTCGTGGCGCCCGAGGATGAACTCCGAACGCGCCATGGCGGCGTCGGAGACGCTTTCGATCTGCTTGGCCTGCCGGTCGATTTCGACCGCCGCCTGATGCGGCGCCTGCGCCGCGGCTTCCGCTGCGATGCGGAAATTCGCAGCCTGCGAATCGAGCGACTGCCCTGCGGTGCGCAGCGTGCCTTCCGCGGTCTCGATGGTCGCCTTCAGTTGCGCAACGCGGCCCGCGACGACTTCGCTGGCGCGCGATGCGGTGTCGGTAAGCGTTCCGGCGACGCCATCGATGCGCTCGCGCTCGGCGCTGAGTCGCGCCGCGACGGATTCTGCGCGGACATCCGCGCGCGCACCGGCTTCATCGAGCGCGGCGATCTGGTTTTCCAGAACGGTCTCCAGCGCGCGCAAACGCGCGAAGGCGCCGTCGAGGCCTGCGTTCAGCGCGTCGAGCTCGCGGCGCACGGCACGGCCAAGACGCGCAGCCGTGCGCGAAGCCGTTTCGTCGGCGGAGAACAGCCGGTCGGTCGCATCGGCCAGAGCTTGGGCCGTGACGTTCATCGCGTGGCCGCGCATGAAAGCCCAGGCGATTGCGACGAACAGCAAAGGCGGCGCGAAGGCGGTCACCGCCATGACGACAAGCTCCTGCGGGCTCATCGCCGCGATGCCGGCAGGCCTGTAGAAGCCCAGAAGATAGGCACCGACAGAGGCGACCCAGAATGTCGCGGCCACGAGCGCGAAGATGAGCGCGCCGAAGCCGGATCGGGCGCGCGGGGCGCGCCGCTCCTGGGCGACGGTCTCTTCGCTGAAGGTTTCCGCGGACTGCAACAGCACGGGCTGGCCGCGCTCGGATCCGAAAGTCGCCACGACTGATCCCTTCGAAGGATGACGGCCCACTTTAACCATCATCATGGCTGAATCGCGAGATAAACCCGTAATTTTCCGGGGGATGAAGGCTGGCGCGGGATTCACCGGCGCGCGAGAATTGCAGCATGGAAGACCATCAACCGAGCCGCACCGCGCAAGGCGCCGCAATGCACCGCGCCGCCCACCAGCTCCTCGACAATCCGCCTGTTTTCGCCGACCCGCTGGCGCTCAGGATCATCGGGCCGGAAGCTGAGTCCGAGCTCCGGGCGGCACTCATCCGCATACGGACCGAACGGGCCGGGCTTCGCGCCTTCATCGCCGCCCGCAGCCGGTTCAGTGAGGACACGCTGGCCGAGGCGGTGACGCAGGGGATCAGCCAATATGTCCTGCTCGGCGCGGGACTGGACACGTTCGCCTACCGGGCGGCCAAGGCATTTCCGGGCCTTTCGGTGTTCGAAGTCGATCATCCGGCGACGCAGGGCTGGAAACGGGAGCGTCTCGCGCAAGCCGGCATCACCGTGCCCGACGTCCTTACTTACGCGCCGGTCAACTTCGAGACGGAGACATTGTCGAGTGGGCTTGCGCGCGGGGGGTTCGATGCAACAAGGCCCGCCGTCTTCGCGTGGCTCGGTGTCGTTCCCTATCTCACGCGCGATGCGATCATGGCGACGCTTGGATTCATCGCGAGCCTGCCGCGCGGCACGACAGTGATCTTCGACTATGGCGAGCTGCCTTCGGAGCGCGACACGGCCGCCGCCGCGGCACACCGCGAAATGGCCGAACGTGTGGCGGCATCCGGCGAGCCGTTCCGAAGTTTCTTCCGCGCGGAAGACCTGAAGCGCGATGTGGCTGCGCAGGGATTTTCGATGGTGGAAGACTTCGATTCCGCCACGTTGAATGCGCGCTATTTCTCCGGGCGCGGCGACGCTTTGCGTCTTCGTGGCGGAGGTCATCTCATGCGGGCGCGCGTCTGAGCCTTTGGAATTAAGGCTTTTCTAACCATGCCGGCGCGGCATTAACGCCGCCTTGACGCGGCAAGGCGCAGTCTGCGCGCGGTTGAAAAGGCTCAAGGCCATGCCGCAGGCAGCGCAGGCACGTCCCGTCGATCTTGATCATCTTGCCCGCTACACGGGCGGGGACGTGGCGCTCAACTCCGAAGTGCTGGGGCTGTTCGCGAACCAGTCCGTCGAACTGATCGCCAAATTGCAGTCGGTGCTGGACACGGGCGATCTCAAGACCTGGAAAGAGATCACCCATTCGCTGAAGGGCGCCGCACGCGGGATCGGAGCGTTCGGATTTGCCGATGCCGCCGCCAACGCGGAGCCCGTTGAGCCCGTGCCCGGCAACATCGGCGCGATCGCAGCGCTTCAGGCGCTCAGGCGCGAGTCCGAGATCGTCCAGCGCTTCATCGAGTCTTATCTCGCGCGCTGATTTATCGCGTCGAATTTCTCGAATTCATGGGCGATGCAGCGCGCGATCAGCGTGCGCCACACCGGCTCGGCAATTGCCGCGCTGAGGCCCACGCGTTTGGCTTCCGCCAGCACCTTGGCGACCACATCCTCGATGCGCGCGTCGTCATGCACGGCGTTGCGGTCTTTCTTGATCTCGGCGGCGCGCTCGATATAGCCCTGCCGTTCGGCGAGCAGACCCACCAGCATGCGATCCAGGCGGTCGATCTGGCCTCGCAGATCCTTCATGTCGAGGCAGTCGGCAGGTGGAATTTTCAGGTGGTCGGGCATGGCAAACGCCCCCCGGATTTGCGCCCCCGATGTGCCGGGGCTAAAGCCTCGCGGCAAGGGAAAAGAACCGCGACATTTTGCGGAAAGCGTCTTGACGAGATTGCCGCGGACGCCATTTCTCCGTAAAGGTATGTAGTATTCCAATTCATACAAATTGAAAGTGTTGAATAGGGCGATGAGCAGGATCGAGACGGATGTCGCAATCATCGGGGCAGGGCCGATCGGGCTTTTTGCCGTGTTCGAACTGGGCCTTCTCGATCTGAAGGCGCATCTGGTCGACATCCTCGACCGGCCGGGCGGGCAATGCACCGAGCTCTATCCGGAAAAGCCGATCTACGACATTCCGGGGCTGCCCATCGTCACCGGCCAGGAACTGACCGACAAGCTGATGGAGCAGATCAAGCCCTTCAGCCCGACGTTCCACTTCAACCAGATGGCGAGCGGGCTCGAGAAACTTCACGACGGGCGCTGGAAGCTCACCACCGATGCGGACACCGAGATCGTTGCGCCTGTCGTGGTGATCGCGGCCGGCGGCGGAAGCTTCGTACCCAAGCGTCCGCCCATCGCGGGCATCGAAGCCTATGAAGGCAAGTCCGTCTTCTACGCCGTGCGCAAGATGGAAGCGTTTCGCGGCAAGAACATCCTGATCGCGGGCGGCGGCGATTCCGCACTCGACTGGACGATCAA
>DATIVW010000336.1:0-2231 GCA_035465595.1 Rhizomicrobium sp.
CTCGACAAACCTTATGTGAAGAAGAACGGCAAGCTCGTTCCCGCATCATGGGGCGAAGCCTTCGCCGCCATCGCCGCGCGCATGTCCTCGACGAAGCCGGAGAAGATGGCTGCCATCGTCGGCGATCTTACGGCAGCGGAAGAGATCAAGGCGCTGAAGGACCTCATGCTGTCCTATGGCGACGTGAATTTGGAGTGCCGTCAGGACGGTGCAAAGGTTGGTGGAGGCCCGCGCCAGTCGTGGCTGTTCAATTCCACCATTGCCGGCGTCGAGAGTGCCGACGCGATCCTCCTGATCGGCGCGAACCCGCGCTGGGAAGCGCCGGTGCTCAACGCCCGCATCCGCAAGGCGTGGACAAACGGCCCGGTGAAGATCGCCAATGTTGGCACGCCGGTCGATCTCACTTATCCGGTCGAGCAACTCGGCGGCGCGGATGTGCTGAGCGGCATCGCGGACGGGAGCCATGCCTTCGCGAAGGTTCTGAAGGATGCGCAGCGTCCGATGATCATCGTCGGCTCCGGCGCGCTGGCGCGCGCGGATGGCGCGGCGATCCTTCATCTCGCCGCGAAGATCGCTGGCGATACGGGCGCCATCGGTCCGGCGGGCACGCCTGCCGAAGGAGGCTGGGTCGGTTTCAACGTGCTGCATACGGCGGCCTCGCGCGTCGCCGCCCTCGATCTTGGCTTCGTCAAGGGCCAGGACATGGCCGGCATTCTGGGCGGGGGCATGGAATTCGTCTGGCTGCTCGGTGCCGATGAATTCGATGTGAACAAGCTCGGCAATGCCTTCGTTGTCTATCAGGGCACCCATGGCGATGCCGGTGCGCATCGCGCCGACGTCATTCTTCCGGGCGCGGCCTACACCGAGAAGGAAGGCCTCTACGTGAATTTCGAGGGCCGCGTGCAGCGCACGAAGCGCGCGGTGTTTCCGCCGGGCGATGCGAAGGAAGACTGGGCGATCATCCGCGCCTATTCGCAGGTCGCCGGCAAAACGCTGCCTTACGATGATCGCGATGCGCTGCATCAGGCGATGTACAAGGACGCGCTCTCGTTCAAGGACATGCACGAAGCGCCCGCGCATCTGGGTGCCGATCCCGCCGTGTGGGGCGCCATCGGCAAGGCGGGCGCGATCGACGGCAAGGCGCCGCTCGAATGCACGATCCGCGACTTCTATCTCACCAACCCGATCGCGCGCGCGAGCGAGACGATGGCCGAATGCAGCCGCGTCTTCGTGGGCGGCCCGCAGCAGATGGCGGCGGAGTAGGCGATGGTGCTGGTACCTTTCATCAACTGGCTCGGGCTGCACACCTACGGCGGCACGCCGCCCTATTGGGTCGCGTGGACGATCGGCGAAGTCGTCATCATGGCCGTCGTCTGCCTTGTGCTGATGCTGGGCGTGGCCGGCGTCATTCTCGCCGACCGCAAGATCTGGGCGGCGGTGCATCTGCGCCGCGGCCCCAACGTGGTGGGCCCGTTCGGCCTGTTTCAGACGCTCGCGGATGCCTTCAAGTTCCTGTTCAAGGAGCCCATCATCCCCTCGGGCGCGAACAAGGTCCTGTTCCTTCTGGCGCCGCTGATCACGTCCACGCTGGCGCTGTGCGCCTGGGCCGTTCTACCGGTCAGCGCGGGCGTGGCGTTCTCCAACATCAATGTCGGTATTCTCTATCTCTTCGCGATCTCCTCGTTGAGCGTCTACGGCGTGATCATGGCGGGCTGGGCGTCCAACTCGAAATATCCCTTCCTCGCCTCGCTGCGCGCCGCCGCGCAGATGGTGTCCTACGAAGTCTCCATCGGCTTCGTGATGATCACGGTGCTGCTGTTCGCGGGATCATTGAACCTTTCCGCCATCGTGGAAGCGCAGCGTCACGGCTGGTTCGTGTTCACGCTCCTGCTCCCGATGTTCATCATCTTCTTCGTCTCGTCTCTGGCGGAGACCCAGCGCCCGCCCTTCGACTTGCTGGAAGCGGAATCCGAGCTCGTCGCCGGCTTCATGACGGAATATTCGGCGACGCCGTTCCTTCTCTTCTTCCTCGGCGAGTATCTGAACGTGATGCTGCTGTGCGGATTGATGACCGTGCTGTTCTTCGGCGGCTGGCTGCCGATCTGGAGCGTTGCGCCGTTCACCTATGTTCCCGGCTTCATCTGGTTCCTGCTGAAGGCCGTTTTCATCTTCTTCCTGATGGCGATGGTGAAGGCGATCGTGCCGCGCTATCGCTATGACCAGCTCATGCG
>DATIVW010000337.1:0-7606 GCA_035465595.1 Rhizomicrobium sp.
AGCCGCGCACCGGCCGCGCGTTCACGACGGGTTTGAGGAAATCCGGCATCCCGGCATACAGAACCGGGCCGCTCGCACCCATCGCGATCAGGAACGGCCCCGCATGGTGCAGCACGAAATGCGCCCAGCGGTGCACGAAGAACATGTGCTGCGCGTAATAATCGATGTGGGTCTGCAGCACGATGTAGAGCGAAGCGACGCCGAGCACGAAGGACGCGCTGCGCCAAAGCGGCGGAGTCTGTTCAACGCGGGACAGGCCACGGAAGAACCAGGCGAACGCCAGCGCGGTGGCGAGGAACTCCGGCCACGAGAACTCCCACGGCATCCAGAACGGCATGTCCGCCGGGTATTGCGTGGTGAGGACGTAGAGCGCCGCGCCCACGCACAGCAGCGCGGCATAGCCCGCCCAAGTGCTTAGCGGTTTCGCATCCTGTGTGGCGGCGAGCGCAGTCATCGCGCCGGAAGATGGCCGGGCTCGCGCGACCCATCCAGAGGCGTTTGGTCACAGCACATATGCTCTCCCTCGCCCCCTTCAGGGGGAGAGGGCTGGGGTGGGGGGGTGGCAAAGCCAAACGCTCAACGGCATGTTCAAGCAATGCACGCAGAGCAAAGATCGATGTTCACAATTTATGTTTGGCATCAGCGCCCCCTCACCCTGCCCTCTCCCCCTGAAGGGGGCGAGGGGAATTCTGTAGCTCTCCCATGACTCGCATTCTTTCGATCTTTCTTCTCCTCGCCCTCGCGGCGTGCGGGCGCGGCGAAGTGCGGCCGGGCGTAACGGACATCACCGGCGTGATGCCGGACCTGAAATTCACGATGCAACGCGCCAATGACGGCGCGTGGGTCACGCAGGACTATTATCGCGGCAAGATCACCCTGCTCTATTTCGGCTACACCCATTGCCCGGATGTGTGCCCGGCGACGCTGTCCAATCTCGCCGATGTGCTGAAAGAGCTTGGACCGCGCGCCAACGATGTGCGCGTGCTGTTCGTGAGCGTCGACCCGGCGCGCGACACGCTGGCCGCGCTCAACGACTATGTGCACGCCTTCGCGCCCCAGATCGATGGCCTGCGCGGCAGCGGCAACGAGATCGCCAAGCTGGCGCAGCGTTATCGCGTGCTCTACAGCGTGACCAAGACGAGCAAGGGCATCGAGGTCATGCACTCCGGCTCGGTGTTCATCTTCGATCGCGGCGGCCATGCGCGCGAAGTGATGACGGACACGAGCAACACCCGCGATGTCGCGGCGGATATCGAGAAGGCGATGCGCTAGATCGCCTCGTGGCCGTGCGCAATGGGCGGATCAGCCCGAACACGCTGCCCGCCCTCCGGGGCGAAGAGGCCGCGCCAATTAGGCTCTTTGAAATTTGCGCCGCGCCTCTGCGACAGATTTCGTGCCGGACCGTATCATCAGAAACCTGCCCGACCATTGCCCCGGTATGTGCCAAAGGCCTTCGATCTCGAGAAAGTCGCCGGTAAGCGTGCCGTCGTAATGCACGGAATGGTTCGGCTTGTCCGGGCCTTCGTATGTCTTGACGAAATCGACGTCATAGTCGCGCCGATGGCCGCTGAGGAATGACAATATCGTGTCGCCGGCGCGCTTCCCGCGCGGCCACACCTCACTCGTTGAACCGCTCAGGGATGTTCCGGTTTCGATCAAGGTCACCGTGAAGAGGCCGGGCTCGAGCGCGCGCGGATAAGAATAGAGGCCCTGCCAAACACCGGTGAGATTTGAGTCTGTCAGCATCGCCCCCGGGTTGTCCGATCAGATGTGCAGCGGCCGTCCATCGGCGGCGAGCACGGCTTCGTGCATCATTTCGCTCAAGGTCGGATGCGGGAAAATGGTGTGGCCGAGCTCTGCGTCGGTGAGCTCGCCGGTCTTCGCCACGACATAACCCTGGATCAGCTCGGTGACTTCCGCGCCGACCATGTGCGCGCCGAGTAGCTCGCCGGTGTCCGCGTCGAACACCGTCTTCACGAAGCCTTCCGCCTCGCCCAGCGCGATGGCCTTGCCGTTGCCGATGAACGGGAAGCGGCCGACCTTGATCTTGCGGCCTGAAGCTTTGGCCTTCGCTTCGGTCATGCCGACGCTGGCGACCTGCGGCCAGCAATAGGTGCAGCCCGGCACGTTCGACGTGTCGAGCGGATGCACGCCTTTCACGCCCGCGATCTTCTCCGCGACGATCACGCCTTCATGCATGCCCTTGTGCGCGAGCCACGGCGGGCCGACGAGATCGCCGATGGCCCAGATGCCGGGCACGCCGGTGGCGCCCCACTTGTCCACGACGACATGCGTCTTCTCGACCTTGATGCCCGCCTGCTCGTAGCCGTTGTTCTCGACATTGCCGACGATGCCGACCGCAAGGATCACGCGATCCACGGTGAGCGTTTCGGTCCTGCCGTCCTTGGCTTTGAGCGTGGCGGTGACGTTGTCCGCGCCTTTGGTGAGCTTCTCGACCGTGGTCGCGGTCCTGATCTTCATGCCCTGCTTCTGGAACGCCTTGGCGGCGAAGGCGGAGACTTCCTCGTCTTCCACCGGCAGCACGCGGTCCAGCACTTCCACGACCGTCACCTCGCTGCCGAGCGTGCGATAGAAGCTGGCGAACTCTATGCCGATGGCGCCGGAGCCGACGACCAGCAGCGATTTGGGGAATGCAGGCGGCACCATCGCCTCGCGATAGGTCCAGATCAGCTTGCCGTCCGGCTCCATGCCGGGGAATGTCCGCGCACGGGCGCCGGACGCGAGCACGATGTTCTTCGCTTCAACCTCTGTGTTCTTGCCATCCTTCGCGACGACAATCCTGTTCATGCCGGCGAGCCTGCCTTCGCCGTTGATTACCGCGATCTTGTGCTTCTTCATCAGGAAGGCGACGCCGTTCGAGAGCTGCTCGGACACCTTGCGCGAACGCTGCACGATCTTGCCGATGTCGAATTTGAAATTGTCGGCGCTGAATCCGAACTCGTCCAGCCGGTGCATCAGGTGCCAGATCTCGCTGGACCGCAGCAGCGACTTGGTCGGGATGCAGCCCCAGTTGAGGCAGATGCCGCCGAGCCGGTCGCGCTCCACGATGGCGGTTTTCAAACCCAGCTGCGAGCAGCGGATGGCGCAGACATAGCCGGCGGGGCCGGATCCCAGGACGATGACGTCGAATTGCTCAGCCAAACGGATCTCCAATGAACCCCAGCAGCAGGATGCCCCCCAACGCCGGCAGCAGGAAGAAACACGTGTAGATGAACGACACGGCTCCGAACTTCAGCGACGTGATCAGCCACCCCTGATTGTAGAACCGCTTCATGCCGATGAAGATGTAGATGCCTATGGCGAAGAACAGCAGCCATGCCACCGTTTCGCCGGAGAGGAACTGCGCCAGCACCGCCGCGCCGATCAGCGTCACGAAGGTGAAGGCGTGGACGGTGAGCGAAAAGATAAGGTGGTCGACGAAATAATAGTTCTTGCGCTGCCGCCAGTAGAACGCGGCGAGAAGCAGCGCATAAAGCGGCATGAGCAGGAACAGCGCCCGCGGAATCCACGTCGTCAGCGGCTCGTTCATCGCGGCGGGGTTGCTCGCCAGCCTTTGCAGCCCGCCGAAGACATGCGTCTCCAGCCAGCTCTTCACCTTATTCGCCTCGGCCTGCTGCTTCGCACTTTTGGGATCGAGCGGCTTGGTCTGGATATTCAGGCCCAACGTATCATCCTTGAGCTTGGTTATGACGGAGGCCGGCAAAACGGTGTGATGCGAGCCGATGGGCGCGAAGAAATAGGCGCGCGTGGAAATATTGTAATGCGGCTCATCGGCCTTGGCGCCCTTCTTGAGGGGGATGAGCTTCGGCAGCGTCTTCTGGTAGGTATCGTCCGGATCGTAGGCGGGATTGAGATAATAGGAATTGCCCTTCGCGTCGTGGAACACCTTCGCTTTCGTCGCCACCAGCTCGAGCTGGATCATGGCGAGGTTGGTGGCGCTCAGGAGCAGGAAGAAGATGAGGGAGACGAAGAAATAGAGCCGCAATGCCGGCACGTAGCGGCGCGTGCGGCCTTCGCGGAAGGCGATGGCAATCTCGCCGGGCTCCACCAGGAGCGCGATGACCGTGCGCACGATGCGGCTGTCGAAATTGAGCATGTCCTCGAAGAAGTCATGCAGCAGGCCCAGGACCGAGCGGCGATGGGTGTTGCGCTCCTGCCCGCACACCGTGCAGTAGGCGCCGATGGTGGGCGCCGCGCAGTTGGGACAGGTGCCGACCGAATGGCCGCGCGCGACCAGCGCCGTGGCGGCAATGTGCGCCGCTGCATGTTCCGGTTCAGCCGTGGCTTCGCTCATCGTCCCCTCGCGCCGCCACTATAGCAGCATCGACGACGGCTCTTCTATGAAGCCCTTGAAGGCCTGCAGGAAGCGGGCGCCGGTGGCGCCGTCGATGACACGATGATCGCAGGACAGCGTGACCGTCATCATGGTCGCCGTCTTGAGAATGCCGTCCTTCACGACCGGGCGCTGCTCGCCCATGCCGACCGCCAGGATGGCGGCCTGCGGCGGGTTGATGACGGCGGTGAAATCCTTGATGCCGAACATGCCGAGGTTGGAAATGGAGAATCCGCCGCCTTCAAATTCCTGCGGCTTCAGCTTCTTGGCCCTGGCGCGCTCGGCCAGCGACTTCACCTCGTTGGAGATGACGGCGAGCCCCTTTTCTTCCGCGCGGAAGACGATGGGGGTGATGAGGCCGAAATCGAGCGCCACCGCCACGCCGATGTCCGCATGCTTGTGGCGGAGAATGGAGGTTTCCGTCCAGCTCGCGTTGACCTCGGGCACGCGCAGCAACGCCAGCGCACAGGCCTTCACCACGAAATCGTTGACCGACAGCTTGTAGCCGTTCTCTTTCGGCGCGGCCGCGTTGAGCTTGGCGCGCGTCGCCATCAGCTCGTCGATGTTGCAGTCGATGGTGAGATAGAAATGCGGGATGAGCGTCTTCGCCGAGGTCAGGCGCTTGGCGATGGTCTTGCGCATGGAGTCATGCGGGATCTCGTCATACTCGCCTTCCTTGTAGAAGAGCTTTGCGTCGGGCAGCGGCGCAATGCCTGCGGTGGACGCGGCGTGTGCTGGCGCGGCGCCCGGCTGCACAGGTTTCGCAGCTGGCGCTTTCCCGGCGCCGGGCTGTGCGGAATCCACATCCGCCTTCACGATGCGGCCGCGCGGGCCCGATCCGTTCAGCGATGCGAGGTCGATCCCTTTCTGCTCCGCGATCTTGCGCGCGAGCGGAGAGGCGAAGATGCGATCCTTATCACCCTCCCCTTGCGGGTGGAGATCGCGACCGCGATCGACCGTCGGAGAGCGAAGCGATCCGGGGAGGGGGGCCAGTGCAGGGGCGGCATCCCCCTCACCAAAATCGCCACGCGATTTTGGCTCCCCCACAAGGGGGGAGCGATTGGCTGGCGCTTGTGCTTCAACCTTCTGTGCGGGTTTCGCTCCGCCCGATTCCTTCGAGATCGCGTCCTTGATCGAGGCCATTGCGGAATGGATGTCGGACGGTAGTGCGGCGCTGGCGTCTTCACCGTCGCCAAGCAGCACGGCGATCGGCTCGTTCACTTTAACGCCTTCGCTGCCTTCGGGCACCAGGATCTTTCCGATCTTGCCCTCGTCGACGGCCTCGAATTCCATCGTCGCCTTGTCGGTCTCGATCTCGGCGAGAATGTCACCGCTTTTGACGGTGTCCCCTTCCTTCACAAGCCACTTGGCGAGCTTACCCTCTTCCATGGTGGGCGACAGCGCGGGCATGAGAATGTTGGTGGCCACTAATTGCTCTCCAGGGCTGCAAGATCCCCCGCATTCTGTTCCCAGTGCGATCCGTCGAACTCGGTGGTGACGACGGACTTGAATTCGGATGCGTCGAGGCAGCGGAAATTCACGCTGTAGCCGTCCGGATGCGAGCGCGGGATATAGAACGACTTGATCCCGCACACCGAACAGAACAGGTGCTTCGCCGCGCCGGTGTTGAAGGTATAGGCCGACAGCACGTCCTGCCCGCGCATCAGCTTGAAGTCCTTGTCGCCGACGATGAGGTGCAGGTAGCCGGTCTTGCGGCAGATCGAGCAGTTGCAGTCGATCAGCTCGATCTCATCCGGCGTGCGCACTTCGAACGCGACAGCACCGCAATGACAGCCGCCACGGTGCCAGTGTTTTTCCTTTTTCGGTGCCTTCTTCTTCGCCGCCATCTCAGCCCCGGTAGCACACCGCTTTCGCGGCAGCGATCACGTCATCGACCGTCGGCAGCGCGAGTTTTTCAAGATTCGCAGCATAAGGCATCGGCACGTCCTTGCCCGTGACCTTTGTGGGCGGCGCGTCGAGGTAGTCGAACGCTTCGGACGTAACGACCGAGCAGATCTCCGAACCGATGGAGCACACGGGCCAGCCCTGCTCCACGGTGACGAGACGGTTGGTCTTCTCCACGCTGGCGATCACCGTCGCGGTGTCGAGCGGGCGCAAGGTTCGCAGGTCGATCAGTTCGGCGTCGATGCCGTCCGCCGCGAGCTTCTCCGCTGCCTCGATGATGAGGCCCACGCAGATGGAATGCGCGACGAGCGTCACATGCGCGCCTTTCCTCACCACGCGCGCCTTGCCGATCGGCACGATGTAATCGTCCAGCTTGGGCACCGGGAAGGAGCGGCCGTAACAGATCTCGTTCTCGAGGAAGATCACCGGATTGGGATCGCGGATGGCCGCCTTCAGTAAACCTTTCGCATCGGCCGCGAAGTAGGGCGCGACCACTTTCAGGCCCGGCACGTGCGCATACCAGCTCGAATAGTCCTGGCTGTGCTGCGCGGCGACGCGCGCGGCAGGGCCGTTAGGACCGCGGAACACGATGGGGCAGCCCATCTGCCCGCCGGACATGTAACGCGTCTTGGCGGCGGAGTTGATGATCTGGTCGATCGCCTGCATGGCGAAGTTGAAGGTCATGAATTCTACGATGGGGCGAAGGCCGCCGAACGCTGCGCCGACGCCCAATCCTGCGAAGCCATGCTCGGTGATTGGCGTGTCGATCACGCGCATGTCGCCGAACTCTTCGAGCAGGCCTTGGCTGATCTTGTACGCGCCCTGGTATTGCGCGACTTCCTCGCCCATCAGGAACACGGTCTTGTCGCGGCGCATCTCCTCCGCCATCGCGTCGCGCAAGGCTTCACGCACGGTGGTGACGACGAGCTCGGTGCCGTCCGGCACATCCGGTTCGTTCAGCGTGGCTTCGGACGCCTCTTCGCGCTTGGCGGGCGGCGCCTTGCGCTGCTCGGTTTCGGCCTGCGCCTTCGTCTCTTCGCGCGCGGGCTTCTTCGGCTGCGCGGCCGCGACAGGTGCAGCTTCCTAGCCGGCATCACCATCGGCGAGCAACGTGGCGATCGGATCATTCAACTTCACGCCTTCGGTACCTTCGGGCACGAGAATCTTGCCGATGGTGCCTTCGTCGACGGCCTCGAATTCCATCGTCGCCTTGTCGGTCTCGATCTCGGCCAGCAGGTCGCCGGACGACACGGTATCGCCCTCCTTCACCAGCCACCGCGCGACGATGCCTTCCTCCATGGTGGGCGACAGCGCGGGCATCTTCAGTTCGATGGGCATGATGCGAAT
>DATIVW010000338.1:0-3913 GCA_035465595.1 Rhizomicrobium sp.
CTGAATGGGCAAGTATGTCTTCAAGCTTCCCGATGTCGGCGAAGGCACGGCGGAAGCGGAAATCGTGGCCTGGCACGTAAAGGTCGGCGACACGATCCACGAAGACCAGAACATGGTCGACGTGATGACCGACAAGGCGACCGTCGAAATGACGTCGCCCGTCAGCGGCAAGGTGATCGCGCTGCATGGCGAGCCGGGCGCGATGGCCGCCGTCGGTTCCGCGCTGGTCGAGCTGGAAGTGGAAGGCGCCGGCAATGTGAAAGCCAACGGCGCCGCGACGCCGGAGCCGAAGAAGGCCGAAGCGCCGAAGCCTGTTCCGAAAACGGAAGCCAGGCCGGAGCCGAAGAAGGAAGAAGCCAGACCGGCCGTTACCGCGCCTGCCATGCATGCCGCCGCGAAGCCGGCTTTCGCCACCCGCAGCGAAGGCGAGAAACCCTTGGCATCGCCCGCGGTGCGCCAGCGCGCCCGCGACATGGGGATCGAATTGCAGTTCGTGCCGGGCACTGGTCCCGCCGGGCGTATCAGCCACGAAGATCTCGATGCCTACATCCAGTCCAGCGGCAAGGGCCTCGGCGCGCGCAGCGGCGGTTCCGCCTATGTGCAGCGCGACGGCGTGGACGAGGTGAAGGTGATCGGCCTGCGCCGCAAGATCGCGGAGAGCATGCAGAATTCCAAGCGCCGCATTCCGCACTTCGCCTATGTCGAGGAGATCGACATGACGGAGCTGGAAAGCCTGCGCGCTCATCTGAACAGGACCAAGCGCGCCGACCAGCCGAAGCTGAACGTGCTGCCGTTCCTGATGCGGGCGCTGGTGAAGGTGCTGCCGCAATATCCGCAGATCAACGCGCGCTTCGACGACGAGGCCGGCGTGGTGCATCGCTATCACGCGGTCCACATCGGCATCGCGACGCAGACGGCGAACGGCCTGATCGTGCCGGTGGTGAAGCATGCTGAAGCCCGCGACGTGTGGGACAGCGCGCTGGAAGTGGCGCGAGTCTCCACCGCGGCGCGGGAGAACAAGGCGAGCAAGGATGAGCTGACGGGCTCGACCATCACGATCACCAGCCTCGGCGCGCTGGGCGGCGTGGCGACAACGCCGGTGATCAACTATCCGGAAGTCGGCATCATCGGCCCCAACGCGATCATCGAGCGCCCCGTGGTGCAGAGCGGCGCGATCGTCATCCGCAAGATGATGAACCTGTCGTCGTCCTTCGATCACCGCGTGGTGGACGGTTATGACGCCGCGGAGTTCATCCAGAAGATCAAGGCGCTGCTGGAGCATCCGGCGACGCTGTTCATGGACTGAGCGATGGCGGAGAAAATCCACACCAAGGTTCTCATCGTCGGCGGCGGACCGGGCGGCTACGTCGCCGGTATCCGTTGCGGCCAGCTCGGCCTCGACGCCGTGCTCGTTGAAGCGGCGAAGCTTGGCGGCACGTGTCTCAACATCGGCTGCATTCCCTCCAAGGCGATCATCCATGTCGCGGCGGAATATGAGACGATGGCGCATGCCGCGCAGAAGCCGCTGAACGGCATCTCCCTCAAAACCCCGCCCACCATCGACTTCGCCGAAACGGTGAAGTGGAAGGACGGGATCACCAAACGCCTCAACACCGGCGTTGCGGGCCTGCTCAAGCGCTCCAGGGTGAAGGTGATCGAAGGCTGGGCGAATTTCAGCGACGCCAAGACCTGCACGGTGAAGACGAAAGACGGCGAGCAGACCGTCACCGCAGAACACGTCATCCTCGCCACCGGCTCGGTGCCGGTGGAACTGCCATTCCTGAAATTCGGCGGCAAGGTGATCTCGTCCACCGAAGCCTTGTCGCTTCCCACGGTGCCGAAGAAGCTGGTCGTGGTCGGCGCCGGTTACATCGGGCTCGAGCTCGGCATCGCCTTCCGCAAGCTGGGCGCGGACGTCACCGTCGTCGAAGCGATGGACCGCATCCTGCCGCTTTACGATGCGCCGCTCGTTCAGCCCGTTGCGAAGTGGCTGGAGAAGAACGGCGTCACCGTGCATCTGGGCGCGAAGGCGACGGGCGCGAGCAAGACCGGCCTCAATGTCGAACTCAAGGACGGCAGCAAGCTCGATCTTCCCGCCGACAACATCCTCGTCACCGTAGGCAGGAAGCCGCTGACCGAAGGCTGGGGCCTCGAAAACATGGCCGTCGACATGGCAGGCCGCTTCGTGAACGTGGACAGCCGGTGCCGCACCTCGATGAAGAACGTGTGGGCCGTCGGCGATCTCGTCGGTGAGCCGATGCTCGAGCACAAGGCCGCCGCGCAGGGCGACATGGTGGCGGAGATCATCGCCGGCCATTCGCGCGAGTTCGATCACAACTATATCCCCGCTGTCTGCTTCACCGAGCCGGAAATCGTGTCCGCCGGCATGAGCCCCCATGAAGCGGGCGCGGACACCATCACCGCGATGTTCCCCTTCATGGCGAACGGCCGCGCGCTTTCCATGGACGCCGGCGACAATGGCGGCTTCGTGCGCATCATTGCGCGCAAGTCGGACCATCGCGTGCTGGGCATTCAGGCCGTGGGCAGCCATGTGAGTGAACTCAGCAACGAGTTCAGCCTCGCGATTGCGATGGGCGCGGTGCTCGAAGACATCGCCGGCACCATCCATGTGCATCCGACGCTGGGCGAGGCGTTCCACGAATCCGCCCTGCGCGCTTTGGGACACGCCATTCACATCTAGGACGTCCGCCATGACCTACCGCGCGCCGCTGACCGATATCGCCCATGCGTTGAAGGTTGCGGGGCTGGAGAGTCTTGTCGAAACCGGCGCCTTCAATGGCGCGGACCAGGACACCGTCACCGCGGTTCTGGAAGCGGCGGGGCAATTCACGGAAGGCGTTCTGGCGCCGCTCAACCGTTCCGGCGATCAGGAAGGCGTGCGGCTGGAGAACGGCAAGGTCAGAAGCGCCGCGGGTTTCGCCGATGCGTGGAAGCAATATGCCGAGGGTGGTTGGACCGGCCTCGCTGCCGACCCGGCATTCGGCGGGCAGGGCTTGCCGAAAGTGCTGTCGCTCGCCGCGTTCGAGATGGCGCATGCCGCGAATATGAGCTTCGCGCTGTGCCCGCTGCTCGGCGAAGGCGCGATTCATCTTCTCTCGCTGCACGGCACCAAGCGGCAGCAGGATCTCTATCTGACGAAGTTGGTTTCCGGCGCGTGGACCGGAACGATGAACCTCACGGAGTCGCAAGCCGGCTCCGATCTCGCGCTGGTGCGCTGCAAGGCCGAGCCCAATGGCGCGAACTATCGCATCACCGGGCAGAAGATCTTCATCACCTGGGGCGATCACGACATGACGGACAACATCGTCCATCTCGTGCTCGCGCGTTTGCCGGATGCGCCGCCGGGCGTGAAAGGCATTTCGCTGTTCCTGGTGCCGAAGGTTCTGGTCGGCGATGACGGCAAGCTCGGCGCGGCGAACAGCCTGCGCCCGCTCTCCCTCGAGAAGAAGCTCGGCATCCATGCCTCGCCCACTTGCGTGATGGGCTATGAAGGCGCCACTGGCGAGATCGTCGGCAAACCGGGCGATGGCCTCGCGCTGATGTTCCTGATGATGAACTCCGCGCGCTTGAATGTCGGCATGGAAGGCGTCGGCGTGGCGGAAGCGGCGACGCAGAAGGCGCTGTCTTACGCGCGCGAGCGGCGGCAGGGGCGTTCGCCGTGGAGCAAGGACCAGACGGCGTTGATTGTCGATTTGCCGGATGTGCGGCGCATGCTGGCGCTGATGACGGCGAAGACGCAGGCCGCGCGCGCGATCTGTTATGCCACGGCGGTCGCCTCCGACATGGCGCACCATGCGGGGAATTTCCACGCGCGCGAGGCCGCCAAGCTGCGCGAGGATATCCTGGTGCCGATCGCCAAGGCGTGGAGCACCGACGTGGCGGTGGAGGTGGC
>DATIVW010000339.1:0-10669 GCA_035465595.1 Rhizomicrobium sp.
GTCGCGGTTCGACAGCTGCGGCGATCCAATCGTAAGCGTGCCGGTCTTGTCGAATACCGCCGTGTCGACATCCGCGAGCCGTTCCAGCGCATCGCCGGATTTGACAAACATGCCGCGCTCGAAGAGCCGCCCCGTCGCCACGATCTGCACTGCCGGTACGGCAAGCCCAAGCGCACAAGGACACGTGATGATAAGAACGGTGATCGCGTTGGTGACAGCGACTGCCAGTGACGCACCGGCCACCATCCAGCCTGCGAATACCACGAGGGAGGTACCGGTCACAAAGGGGACATAGGCTCGCGCGGCCCTGTCGGCCAGGCGTACATAGAGACCGCGCCGCTGCTGGCCGGCCTCCAGGAGCCGGGCGAGATCGGCCACCAGCGAATTTTCCACCCGCGCCGTCGCCTTCATCGTGACCGGAGCGCCAACGACTATGGTGCCGGCGCGAATGAGCGCGCCGTCCTTCATGGTCACCGGTTCACTTTCGCCCGTCACCAGCGACATGTCGACATCGGTGCCGCCACTGGCAAGGACGCCATCGACCGACGCGCGCTCTCCACTTGCGAGCAGCACAAGGTCTCCAGGCATCAGATCGCCCGCCGCCACCGTCTCGACCGTATCGTCCGGCCGAAGCCGCCGCGCAAGCTGCGATTGCAGCGCCAGCAGGTGCCGCGCGGCGCCGCGCGCGCGATCGCGCAAGCGGAAGTCGAGATAGCGGCCGATCAACAACAGGAAGGCGAGCATGATGGCCGCATCGAAATAGGTGTCGCGGCCATGCACCGCCGTCACGTAAACGCTGAGCGCCAGCGACAAGACGATGGCCAGGCTGATCGGCACGTCCATGTTGGTCTCGCCGTGCGACAGGCTTTTCCAGGCAGAACGGAAGAACGGCAGGCTGGCATAGAGCGTGAGTGGCACAGATACGGCTGCCGCAAGCCAGAAGAAGACACTGCGCAGGCCCACGCTCATGTCCGACCCGCCGTACCAGACGGCGTCCGTCAGTCCCATGACGAACACAGTGCCAAAACCCGCCACCGCGAGCGCGCGAAGCAGCTCGCGGCCTTCCTGTTCCTCGACAGCGAAGACCACCGGCGCGTCGAAAGGCTGGGCATCGTAACCCATTGATTGGACGCGTTTTATGACGGCCGCCGGTCGAACGGCTTTACCCTGCCAACTCACATGGAGCTTGCCGGTCGACAGATTGAGGCGAGCGGTCTCCACACCATCCAGCGCGCGTACGCCGCCTTCGATCTTTGCGATGCAGTTGGCGCAGTGCGCACCCTTCACCACGACGTCAAGCGCCGTCACGCCATCAGGCTCATGCCGCAAGAACCGCGACAGGTCCTCGGTATTTTCCGGTGCTCGCATCAGCATCACGACACCCAGACTCTTCGCACGGCCTCAAACGGCTTGTCCCTCGCCGCACTTTGGACGACGACGTCCCAGGAACCGCGCGAAATTCCCGAGACCGTCGCCACATAGTGACCTGAGCCGATACTGCGCAGCCTTATGTCCCGATCGCGTTCTTCGTCGGCCGGATGGCGCATCACGCCGGAGAGCGTCATTGCGGCGGGCGCGTTTCCGACGGCATCACGGATCGACACCGTCACGCGCACCGCGCCGGAGTGCAGCCGGTCGGCAGCAATGGTCGCGGTCCAGTGCAGATTTTCCTGCGCCACGCGGCGCTCAAGCGTCTGGTTGTATTCGATGCCCTGCAGATACGGCTTTTGCTCATCCTCGCCGCGGAACGTCGTCACCGAGATCGTGATGAAATAGGCGTTCACCGCGATGACCACCGCGAAGAAGCCCGCCAGCCACAGAAGCACGATCCGGCCCGTCAACTTGCCCTTCATTGCAGCCTCCCCGACACGAACACGGCGTCGGCGCGATAGGTCTCGGTGCCCGCGGCATTGCTGAGCTGGAACGCGATATGCCGCGAACCTGGCGTCAGATCCTTCGGCGCCACTGTCAACAGGACGCGAAGCGCCCGCACCTTGTCCGCTCCGACAGCCACCTTCACGGGCAGCCGGACGTCGCCAAGACCAATCACATCCACCTTCACCGGGTTCAGCCCATCGAGCGACAGCACGAATTCGCGTGATTGATCGAACCGGTTCATGAGTTTCAGCGTGTAGGCATTGCGCACGGCGCCCGTGGAAAGCAGGACATAGTTCGGATTGCGATCCCTCAGCACATCGAGGTCGATCGTTCTGCGGTTCATGAGGCTATACGCCATGATGGCTCCGGCGACCGCCAGCACGACGGCATAAAGAACAGTCCGGGCCCGCACGAACCGGAAGCGTGCCTTTTCGCCCTTCAGGCGGCGCGCAACGTTGGCGTCGTTGTCATAGGCGATGAGCCCTTTCGGCAGGTTGATCTTCACCATGACGTCGTCGCATGCATCGATGCACAGGCCGCAATTGATGCATTCGAGTTGCAGCCCGTCACGGATGTCGATTCCCATAGGACAGGCCGCGACGCATTGGCGGCAATCGATGCAGTGCCCGCGCCCCTCCCAGGGCTGGCCCTTCTTGTGCGGCCCACGCGGCTCGCCCCGATCCAGGCGATAGGTGACGTTGATCGCCTCCCGATCCGTCATCGCACCCTGGATGCGCGGCCAGGGGCACATATAGGTGCAGACTTGTTCGCGCATCAGCCCGCCGAGCGAATAAGTCGTGAAGGTAAGCCCTGCGATGGCGGCGTACACGCCCACCGATGCCGTTCCTGTGAACAGGGCGCGTGCAAGCGCAGGAGCATCCGTGAAATAGAACACCCAGGCGCCGCCGGTCGCCGCTGCGATCAGCAGCCAAATGGTGTGCTTGGAGACCCGCTTGGCGATCTTCCGCGCGGACCATGGCGCCGCCGCGAGCCGTATGCGTGCGCTGCGGTCGCCCTCGATCAGATTTTCCACATAGATGAAGAGATCGGTCCACACGGTCTGCGGGCAGGCATAGCCGCACCACAATCGGCCAAAGAGCGCCGTGACCAGAAACAGCGAAACCGCCGCAACGATCAGCAGGCCGGTTATGTAATAGACTTCCTGCGGCCAGATCTCGAGAAAGAAGAAATAGAACCGCTCATGCGCGAGATCGACAAGGATGGCCTGGTTGGGCGCATGCGGGCCGCGATCCCAGCGAATCCACGGCGAGAAGTAGTAGATGCCCAGCGTGATCGCCATCACGATCCATTTGATGCGGCGATAAGTGCCGTGCACCATCTTGGGGTAGATGGGAACGCGCGACTTGTAGAACTTGCGGTTGGCCGCGCTGTTGCTGGCCTGCGCGTCGGACCTCTCGATGCCGGGTGCGGCATCGATCGGTTCCCGTCTGGTGATGACCGTCTGAATGGCCAAAATTCGCGCTCCGCTATTCCCCACCGCCCAGGCTGTGCACGTACACGGCCAGCGCCTTGATTGTTTCCGGCGACAAACGGCCACCCCAGGTGGGCATCACGCCCCCATGGCCGTTCCAGATCTGATCGTGGATGTCGTTCCGGGTCGAACCGTAGAGCCACTCGTTGTCGGTGAGGTTTGGCGCGCCGAATTCCCGGTTGCCCTTCCCATCGGCTCCATGACACGCGACGCAATTGGCGGCGAACAGTTTGCTCGCGCGTGCCACAGCTCTCGCATCCGCCGGGCGCCCGGACAAATGCACGACATACTCCGTCAAGTCGTCGATTTGCGCCGGCTTCATGATATTGTCGCGCCCGAATGACGGCATTTGCGACTGGCGGGTATTGGCGTCAGTCGAGCGGACGCCGACTGTGATCGTGTGCTGGATGTCGCCCAGTTTTCCGCCCCACAGCCAGACATCATCGTTGAGGTTGGGATAGCCGCGTGCGCCTTGCGCGCCCGAACCGTGGCACGGCGCACAATTGTCGCCGAACGCAGCCCTGCCCTCCGCGAGGGCGAACTGCAGCAAGTCCGGATTCGACTGGATCTGCTGTAGCGAGGCATTGCCAAGCGCGTGTTCATTGACAGCGCGCGCATTCTTCAAGGCCTGCACCGCGGCCGTGACGTCGTCGCGTTGCGAATGATTCAGCAGGCCGTGCGTATAACCGTGCAAGAGCGGCCATGCCGGCATTACGATCCAATAACCGATCGCCCAAACGATGCAGCCATAGAAGATGCCCAGCCACCAGCGTGGCAACGGCGTGTTCAGCTCCTTGATGCCATCCCACTCGTGACCGGTCGTCTCGGTTCCCGAATGTGCATCGACTTCCTTGCGCTCACTCATGGCCCATCCCCCTCGTCCCTGAGGGGGATATGCGCGGCCCTTTCGAACTTTGCCTTGTTGGAGGGCCACAACGCATAGATGAGCGCGACCACGAACATCGCGGTGAAATAGACCGCGTCCCAGCTACGGGTGAAAGCCAGTACCTCCTCATAAGCCCAGCGTTCCACGTCTACCTCCGATTTTCCGGCGCATTGGCGTGATAGGTTTTGAAATTCACCAGCGTTCCCAGCATCTGCAAATAGGCGATAAGGGCATCGCCTTCGGTGATCTGCTTTGGGTCGCCGTCGAAATCGCGCGCCTGCGCCTTCGGATAGCGCTTTTGGAAAGCATCGATGCCGTCGCTGTTCGGATCAGCCTGCGCCTCAAGGTCCTGTTTGGCATTCGCGATCTGCTCGTCTGTATAGGGGACGCCGACCGTACGGTTGGTCTTGAGCTCATCGGCGACGTCGCGATAGTCGAGCGGGGTCGAGAACAGGAACGCGTAAGGCGGCATGACCGACTCCGGCACGACGGAGCGCGGATCGATGAGGTGCTCCCGGTTCCACTGGTCCGAATACTTCCCGCCGACGCGCGCAAGGTCGGGACCTGTGCGCTCGGAACCCCACTGGAACGGATGGTCGTACATGCTCTCGGCTGCGAGGCTGTAGTGACCGTAGCGCTCCACCTCGTCCCGCAACGAGCGGATCATCTGGCTGTGGCAGACATAGCAGCCTTCGCGCACGTAGATGTTTCGGCCCTTGAGCTCCAGCGGCGTGTAAGGCCGCATGCCTTCCACCTTTTCCACTGTGCCGCTCACCCAGAACAGCGGCGCGATCTCCACCGAACCACCGATGGCGACAACGATCAGGATGCCGATCAGCAGAAGGATAGAATTCTTTTCCAGAATTTCGTGTTTCACGGTACGGCTCCTGCGGGAACGCCGTGAATCGCAGGCGCGCTTTCCGGCGCATGCGGTTCAGGCACCGGCACGGTAAGTGGAACGCCTCTGCGCACCGTCATCCAGAGATTGTAGGCCATGAGGATCACGCCGGTGAGATACATCGCCCCGCCGGCGGCGCGGATGATGTAGTAGGGATGCATCGCCTGGACCGTTTCGACAAAACTGTATTCAAGGAAACCGTAATCGTTATAGGCGCGCCACATCAGTCCCTGCATGATGCCCGCCACCCACATCGATGTGATGTAGAGAACAATGCCGAGCGTCGAGATCCAGAAGTGCCATTCGACGAGCCGGTTGGAATAGAGGCGCTGCTTCTTCCACAGCCATGGCACGAGGCAATATAGCGCGCCGAAGCTCACATAACCGACCCAGCCCAAAGCGCCGGAATGAACATGACCGATGGTCCAGTTGGTGTAGTGCGAAAGCGCGTTGACCGTCTTCACGCTCATCACCGGGCCTTCGAACGTGCTCATGCCGTAGAAAGCGACCGACACCACGAGCATGCGGATCACAGGATCGGTGCGCAATTTGTCCCACGCGCCCGACAGCGTCATCAGACCGTTGATCATGCCGCCCCAACTCGGCATCCACAGGATGACCGAAAACGTCATGCCCAAAGTCTGCGCCCATTCCGGCAGCGCGGTGTAAAGAAGGTGGTGCGGACCCGCCCAGATGTAGATGAAGATCAGGGTCCAGAAATGCACGATCGACAGGCGATACGAATAGATCGGACGTTCGACACGCTTGGGAATGAAGTAATACATGATGCCGAGGAATCCGGCAGTCAGGAAAAAGCCGACCGCGTTGTGGCCGTACCACCACTGCGTCAATGCGTCCTGCACGCCGGAAAACAGAGAATAGCTCTTCGTTTCCAGGAACGAGACAGGCATCGAAAGATTGTTGACGATGTGCAGAACGGCAATCGTCGCGATGAACGCGAGATAGAACCAGTTAGCCACATAGATGTGCGGCTCCCGGCGCTTGATGATCGTGCCTAGGAACGTGATGAGATAACCTACCCAGACGGCGGTCAGCCAGATATCCGCATACCATTCCGGCTCGGCATATTCGCGGCTCTCGGTGATACCCTCCAGGTAGCCGGTGCCGGCTAGCAGTATGAAAGTGTTGTATCCCCAGAACACGAACCAGGGCAGCGAGCCGCCGAAAAGGCGCGCGCGGCAGGTGCGCTGGACCACATAGAACGATGTCGCGATCAGGACATTGCCGCCGAACGCGAAAATCACCGCGGAGGTATGCAGAGGCCGAAGCCGTCCGAAATTGGTCCACGGCAGATCGGGGAAGTAGACGAGATTGGGGAAAGAGAGCTGTAACGCGATGATGAGGCCGACCGCCATGCCGGCGATGCCCCAGAACATCGAAGCGACGACGCCAGCCTTCACCACGTTGTTTGCGTAACCGGACTTCTCTTCCTGCGGGATGCCGTCCGCATAGGTTACTAGGTACCAGATCACGGTCCCGGCCATGCAGGCGGCAAATGTCCAGGCCTGAAGAACCATCGCCGAATCGGGCGACTTGGCGGCTTCCACGAGCGCGGCGAAAAATCCTGCGACGAGAATCGCCGGAAAGATCGCCAGATCGAGGCGCATCGGTTTCTCAGCTGCCGCGCTTGGCATTGCTTGCCTCCCCGTTCGACGCGCGCGCGGGCTGTTCGTGCGTGCGCTTCTCATGTTCGATGATTGCCATGGCCGCGGCACGATACGCTTCCCAACCGCCCGTCGACGGTTGCGGCTGCGCCTTGAGATCAATTGTAGTTCTCATGATTCCCATCGACGATTGAGGTGACTTTTGTGCAGAAAACCGCGGAATCCCGCGTTGATGTGGCTCAACTTGACCGAAAGATCGCGCTCAACGGGCCGTTAGCCTATCGAGCATCACCGAACAGACCCGCCATGCGTGTCCGAAAGACGACGACGCGTTCCGGGGCGCCCGGGGATTGCGCGCTCGCTGCGCCGGCGCTCAGTCCAAGCTGGCCTAGAACGAACGCGATGAAGGTACAGCATGGCATGACGCGGTCAGGAGCGGAGGCCAATACCGGCGCCTGTTGGCCATCGTTTCTTGATACGCATGATGAACTGTCCCTCTTGAAGAGAGATAGTTCCTAGTTGCGAGGGGATCGCCGTTGTTGATGCAGATCAAGAAATCCGGCCGACAGGGAGCGCGGCCGCAGAGAACAATCGTCACATATGTATATGCGCGGATACCTGCCTAGCCGATGGGTACCCATTCATCGCCGACCTTGGCGTAGCGGCGCTTGACGGCCGCCCAGGCAATGCGATGGGCGGCTTCTTCCTGCCGAGGATCGCCCTCATGCGACGCATGGGCATGATTGAATGCCTCGCGATAGATGTCCTGCGCATGCGGCGGAAGATGATTCCGCACAGATGCCGGCAAGTCCGAGTTGGCCCGGTATGGCATCGCCTCCTCCTTAATTGATCGACGGCGCCGGTCCGGCCGAAAGGGCAGCCGACCGCCGCTGATGGAAGAATGCGTAGATACCGATGCTGGTCGCGGCGGCGAAGAAGCACCACACCGACACGAAGCTGGCATAGAAGAACGCCAGCGACGCGGCGGCGCCGATCGCCACGATACCGCCGATTTTCCGCAGCAGGGATTCCGACGACAGGATCCAAGGCGCGATCGTGCAGAGCATGTAGGCGGGAACGGCGGCGACGGGATAGGTCTCGCCCAATGTATAGCAAATGCTGTGGCGAACCACGCTCGCGGCAATAGGATATTCGAAGACGTTGCGCGTTGAATAGGCGGCCAGCGCCAATCCGATCGGCACCAACGCAAGCATCGCGCCACGCCGCCAGTGCTGCCGTTCGATTGCGCCCACCGCCAGCGGCGACCACACCGGCCAGAATGCGAGGGCGATCAGCACGAAGAGGTTTGCGGCAAACAGCATCGTGGATGGGGCCCACGAATGCGCAAATCCCAGCCAGAGCATGCCTTCAGCCGCCTGTTGGGTGGCGAAGACCAACGGAATGACGGCAATCGGGATTTCGCGAGCCTGGGTCGTCCTGGAGATCGCCGCAATCCCGACGGCACCTGTGACAGCCGACGTTGTGAAGCTGGCAGTCGCCGAAAAACACATGTCGAACGCTCCGTCGGTGCCTGCTTCGGCATCACTTTAGGTCAAAAACCGCGGCCCGGCGCTATTGCCTCGAAAAGCTTCTGCACTATGGGCCTCTGTCCCTTGACGATTTTGGCCTGCGCCTGGGCGCGGGAAAACCAGGCACTGCGGTCCGCTTCCGGGAATTGCTGCATTCGCCCCGACTTCGGGGGCCACACCATTTCAAAGCTGTTGGACACCAGCCTTGCGGGATCGGCGTCGCCTTCGATGGCCCAGACGCTGAGCTGTTTGCCACTTGGCTGACGAAAAGTCCCGAGTGGCAGATATTCCCCGTCCACCTCGAACCCCGTCTCTTCCTGGAATTCGCGGCGCGCGGCGAGCAGCGGGTCCTCGCCCTCCCCCACGATGCCTTTGGGGACGGACCACGCATTCATGTCCTTCTTTGCCCAGTAGGGACCACCGGGATGGATAAGGAAGACCTCGCCGATCCCATTCCGGCGCCTGTAAAGCAATATCCCCGCGCTACGAACCGCCATGTTTTCCGCCAGGACAGAAACCTCACAACCTAATGCCGCCGGCTCAGTTCATCCACCGGACGGCCGGCGCCTTTCGCGGCACCGGTGATGTCACACCGTCTGGATGGCCCACGATGATCGGGGCGACGGGCACGCAATCGGCCGGCAGGTCTATGCTCCGCCTGCCTTCCTCAGTGGCGAACCAGCGCTGCGCGAACCCGATCCAGCATGTGCCCAGACCCTGATCGTGCGCCGCGAGCATCAAGTTCTGCGCGGCCAGCGAGGCGTCTTCTGCTGCCCACTCAGCGCCGCGCGCCGCGACAAGGATAAGCACCGGTGCATGATAGAAGATGTGGAAATCGGGGTTGGCGAGGTGCTCCCGGAAACCGTGCATCGCCGACGAATGCCCGAGTGTGGCCAGCATATGCTGCTTCGCGGCCGCCGATATTTTGTCCAGAAGGGCGGCGTTGCGGATGACGGTAAAGTTCCATGGTTGCGAATTCACCGCGCTCGGCGCCTGGATTGCGGCATCGATCAATTCCAGCAACATGTTCTGCGCGACGGGCGTCTTCTTGAAAGAGCGGACGGCACGGCGTTGATAGATCGCTTCCAGAAGTTCCATCGCGTCTGCCTCCATCGAGCAATAAAAGATTGCTCCCGAAGGAGCCAAGATGGGTGATCCACATCAAAGGCCGGCGTTCGATGCTTCAGGACCGCCGGACTTGATCCACGTCAAGTGCAGCGACGGACACGGTCGTAACTTCGAAAAATAGAAGTGGGTTGAACATGGCGCTTCATCTGCAAGGAAAAGCGGAATCCCGCGAAGTCTCGGTCGGCCCCCTCGGCTTGCCTGGTACGCTGCAGACGCCGAAAGCTGCATTCGCGCTCATAATTTTCGCCCATGGCAGCGGCTCCAGCAGGTTAAGTCCGCGCAATCGCTTGGTAGCGGACGCCCTCAACAGGAAGGGCATGGCAACGCTGCTCTTCGATCTGCTGAGGCCGGAGGAAGAACCGGCACATCATCGCGCCAAGGTGTTCGACATTCCCCTACTCTCCCAGCGCCTCTCCGATGCGGTGCGCTGGGTCGACCAGAAGACGCCGCTGGCGAACATCCCGATCGGTCTGTTCGGCGCAAGCACGGGCGCTGCGGCGGCGCTGACCGTTGCGGCCAAGGCTTCCGATCGCATCGGCGCCGTGGTTTCGCGCGGCGGGCGGCCCGACATGGCGGCGGACTCCCTGATCGCTGTCAGGGCGCCGACCTTGCTGATCGTCGGCGGCGCGGATTATGGCGTGATCGAATTGAACGAACAGGCCTTCGCCGCGCTCAGGTGCGAGAAGGTGATTGAAATCGTCCCCGGTGCCACGCACCTGTTCGAGGAGCCGGGTGCCATGGAGCGTGTGATCGCGCTCGCCGCACAATGGTTTGAAGATCATCTCGAAACGCGGCGTTGATGGAGAAAGTCGTGCCTTTTGCCGATCGCAAGGATGCAGGCCGCCAGTTGGCGGCGGCGCTGTCGGACTTCAAAGGTCAGGACTGCCTCGTTCTGGCATTGCCGCGGGGCGGCGTTCCGGTGGCGGCCGAAGTGGCTTTGTCGCTCCATGCGCCTTTGGACATCCTGCTCGTCCGGAAGATTGGCGTACCCGACCAACCGGAACTCGCCATGGGCGCCGTGGTCGATGGTGGTGCGCCGGTTATCGTCCGCAACCCGCAGGTGATCCGGCTTTCCGGCGTCGGCGAACGGCAATTCGAAGCGGTCTGTGCGGGGCAGTTGAAGGAGATCGAGAGGCGCCGGGCCCTTTATCTTCGCGGGCATCAGCCGATGAGTCCAAAGAATCGCGTAACGATCGTCATTGACGACGGTATCGCGACCGGCGCGACGATGCG
>DATIVW010000340.1:0-12877 GCA_035465595.1 Rhizomicrobium sp.
GGGCTCGGCTTCCGCAAGCTGGAAGACGTGATCGGGCGCACCGACCTGCTCTACCAGATGAGCCGTGGCGCCGAAGAGCTCGACGACCTCGACTTGAATCCGCTGCTGGTGCAGGCCGATCCCGGAAACTATCCGCGCAGCTCCACCCGCACCGGCCGCAACGAAGTGCCGGATGCGCTGGACACGCAGATCGAAAAGGACGCCGTCGCCTTCATCGAGGCCGGCGAGAAGATGCAGCTCACCTACAATGTGCGCAACACCATGCGCAGCATCGGTGCGCGCATCTCATCGCGCATCGTGCGCAAATGGGGGATGACGGGCCTGCCGCACGGCCATCTCACCTTGCGATTGCGCGGCAGCTGCGGCCAGTCGCTCGGCGCATTCGCGGTGCAGGGCCTGAAGATCGAAGTGTTCGGCGACAGTAACGACTATGTCGGCAAGGGATTGTCCGGTGCGACCATCACCCTGCGCCCGACGACGGCCGCGAAGTTTACCGCGCGCGACAACACCATCATCGGCAACACCGTTCTCTATGGCGCGACGGCGGGCAAGCTGTTCGCGGCGGGACAGGCCGGCGAGCGTTTCGCCGTGCGCAATTCCGGCGCCACCGCCGTGATCGAAGGCTGCGGCTCGAACGGCTGCGAGTACATGACGGGTGGCGTGGCCGTGATCCTCGGCGCCATCGGCGACAATTTCGCCGCCGGCATGACCGGCGGCATGGCTTTTGTGTACGACGCCGACGGCCTGTTCGAGAGACATCTCAACGCCGACACCGTGATCGCGCAGCGCATCGCGACGCCCTACTGGCACAACCATCTCTACGGGCTCATCGAGGAGCACCGGCGCGAGACGATGTCCGTCTTCGCGGGCGAGCTGCTGGCACATTGGGATGTCGAACGCGACAATTTCTGGCAGGTCGTGCCGAAGGAGATGCTCGGCCGCATGGCGCAGCCCTTGACGGAAGCAAAAGCCGCAGCAGAGTAATCCTTATTGCACGCGCGCGGCTGAAGTGGACTGTCCGTCAGACTCAATTGTCAATGCCGCGATCTTCCCGTTTGCATCGCGGGTGAACCTAACCTCGATCGGCAACGTCCGAAGCGTGAAGCGTACGTCACTGATAGCATACATGCGATGCGGAGGATTTGCGCCAGCGACCGTAAGTCCATCGCCGTCGCGCGCCACGGTTAGAAGCGGTCCCTTTGCGGGTTTGTACTGTCCAACATAAGCATCAAGCGCTGCACTCGAAAGCTTCGCCTCCGGCGTCTTCACGCCCGTGTCATAGAAGTAAAGGCCGGCAAGATCGCTCGACATCCGTTCGACGGCTGCGAGCTGGTCATTCGAAAGCGCGATAACAGTGAGATGTTCGTTCGGAAAACGGAGGATCATGGAGTGGAACCCGTTCACCTCCCCATTGTGCCAGATGCTGTTGTGGCCAGAGAATTTCGCAATCACCCATCCGAACCCATAGTCCGATTTATAGGGTGTGAACATTTCTTTCAGACTGGCAGCGCTTAGCAATTTGCCGGAGTATAGTGCCTGATCCCAGATCAGAAGATCGCCAACAGTTGAATAGAGGCCGCCCGCCGCGAAAGGCACAGTCATAGAGATATAAGGCGGCCTATGCCATTGACCCTTTCGCCAATAATAGCCCGCGGCACGTTTCCTGATAATCGGGTCGGGCTTGTCATAGCCGGAATCTTTCATCTCCAAGGGGGCGAAGATGTGTTGTTGGATATAGTCTGCGTAAGACTCGCCCGAAACCTCTTCAATCACGTATCCGAGAACGACGTATCCAGTGTTATCATAAGCGAACTTGGTGCCCGGCGGGAAATCGAGTGGCTTGTTTCGGATGCGTTCGATGATTTCTAGGGGCGTCGTGTCATCGGGCATGAACTTTTCATAATCAGGAAGATTCGTGAAATCTGGAATGCCCGAGGTGTGCGTGAGTAGATTGCGGATCGTGATCTTTCGCCAGCTCGCAGGCGCGTTGGTGTAATATTTCGATACTGGATCGTCGATGCTGAGCTTGCCCTGCTCCGCTAGTTGCAGAATAGCGGTGGCTGTGAACTGCTTAGTCATCGAACCGATGCGGTATTTGGTGTCGAGCGTGTCCGGCACACCCCATTCACGATTGGCTAGACCATACGCTTTTTCGAAAATGACGCCCCCGTCCTTGGCAACCAGTACCGTGCCGGTGAAGGCGTTGGCGACGATATAGGGCTGAAGCAGTCCGTCTGCCTCTGAGTTGTAAGACTGCAGGTCATCGGCCGCTTCCGCATCAAGTGACACGCCAAGCGCGCATGTAACGACACAAAGTAGGGCTAATGAAGTTCGGCGCACGGCAGCCCCCACAGAGACACAAGAACACTATCTGCGGAAACTCCGCCCCGCTGCAATGTTTTCAGCAATGGAATATGCACTCTGCTTACGCGAAGGCCGCAGCGGAGCGATCAAGGGGCGGTCAAACTTGCAAATGTGCGAACAACCCGTCCGCCGCGCCGGCGACGAAGCCCATCACGATGAAGGTCGCGGAGAACGCCGCGGCATTCCATGTCCGCGCGCGATGGCGCGCTGCCAGCGCGAAGGAGCCTTCTGTCCAGATGCGCAGCACCGAATAGGCGGCGACGGTCCAGGAAGCGGCGGCGCCGATCCACGCAAGGATGAAAAGCGCGGGCATCACGATATGCATCTCAGACTCCGTTACGCCCCATGTCCTGCTTCTTCTGCAGATATTCTTCGCGGGTGATGTCGCCCTTGGCGTAGCGCTCTTCCAGGATCGACGCCGCGCTGGACGGCGGCGGACCCCAGCGGCGGTCGTAATAGGGGTGGTAGTAGCCCCAGCGGCGCCAGGGGTGGAAGACCGTCCCCAGCACCCAGATCAGGATCAGCAGGCCGATGATCGAGCCGACCCCGTGACCGAAAATCCACCAGAAGAACAGTCCGGGAAGTAGAAAGTCGTGAAAGAACATCTCGCCTCTCCATCCGCCGGAGCCCGGCGGTGGGCGAGATGTAAGTCCGGGCGGACCAAAACCAAGGCCTCCGGTGCGGAATATCTGCCCCGCAGCGCCCGGAAATTTCGCATTTTCCCTGTTTTTCTGTATCAAGTCCCCGGTTTTGCAGCGCAGCGTCGAGTTCCATGAAAGACCAGAAAGCTTCCCGCCCCAAGGCACGGCTTCCGCGCGGTTTCCGCGACCGCGGCGCCGCGGAGATCGCGCGCGAGCGGGCGGTGCTGGACAAGATCCGGGCGGTCTATGAGTCGTATGGCTTCGAGCAGCTCGAGACGCCCGCTTTCGAATACACCGACGCGCTGGGCAAATTCCTTCCCGATGTGGACCGGCCGAACGAAGGCGTGTTCTCGCTGAAGGACGACGACGAGCAGTGGATGAGCCTGCGCTACGACCTCACCGCACCGCTCGCCCGTTACGTCGCCGAGAATTTCCAGAACCTGCCCAAGCCGTTCCGGCGCTATGCCGTGGGTTCGGTGTGGCGCAACGAGAAGCCGGGTCCGGGACGCTTCCGCGAATTCACGCAGTTCGACGCGGATACCGTGGGCAGCAACTCGCCCGCCGCCGATGCCGAACTCCTGATGATGGCGTGCGATGCGCTGGAAGCTGTCGGCCTGAAGCGCGGCGAGTACATGGTCAAGATGAACAGCCGCAAGCTTCTGGACGGCGTGCTCTCTTCCGCCGGTGTCGACGCCTCGAAACGCGGCACGGTGCTGCGCGCCATCGACAAGTTCGACCGCCTCGGCGAGCGCGGCGTCATCGCGCTGCTGGGCGAAGGCCGGAAAGACGAATCCGGCGACTTTACCAAGGGCGCCGGCCTGAACGCCGAGCAGAGCGCCAAGGTGATGCGTCTTCTCACCGGAACGGCGAACGACTTCGCCGAGATCGAAGGCTTCGGCGAGCTTCAGGCGATTCATGGCATTCTTGCCGGCGCCGGCTATGGCGGCGACCGCGTCTCGATCGACTCCAGCATCGTGCGCGGGCTTGAGTACTACACGGGTCCCGTCTTCGAGGCGCAGCTTCAATTCGCGGTGCAGAACGACGCGGGCGAAGAGGTCGTGTTCGGCTCGGTCGCCGGCGGTGGGCGCTATGACGATCTCGTTGCGCGCTTCACCGGGCAGCAGGTTCCGGCGACGGGCATCTCCATCGGCGTTTCGCGCCTGCTCTCGGCGCTTAAGGACCGCAACGAAGCGGCGCTGTCGCCGCTTGTCGTGGTTCTCGCCCTGGATGATCCGCAATCGAGCTTCCGGATGGCGAGCGAACTGCGCGCCGCGGGCGTCCGCGTGGAAACCTATGTCGGCACCAAGAAGTTCGGCGACCAGCTCAAATATGCCGACAAGCGCGGCGCGGCCATTGCCGTGATGGAAGGCAGCGACGAGCGCGCCAAGGGCGAAGTCACGCTGAAGGACCTCGCGCTCGGCGCAGAGCTTGCGAAGACCGTCGAGAGCCGCGCCGACTGGGTGCACAACCGCCCGGCGCAGACTTCCGTGAAGCGCTCCGATCTCGTGGCCGAGATCAGGAAAATGCTGGCGCGCGGAAAATGACGGCCTTTCCGACCTACAACGAGAAGCGCATCGCGACGCTGGATGCGGCGGAAGCGGCCATCCTCGGCGTGTTCGGCGCGCAAGGTTACGCGCGGCAGGAGCCTTCCGTGCTGCAGCCGGCCGAAATCTTCCTCGACCGCTCGGGTGAGGAGATCCGCCGCCGCACCTTCACGCTCACCGACCCGGCGGGCAACGAGCTGTGCCTGCGCCCGGACCTGACGATCCCGATCTGCAAGAGCTGGCTGGACGGAAACGGCAAGTTCCCGGCGCGGCTCTGCTATCACGGCCTCGCCTTCCGCTTTCAGCCTTCGGAGCCGGAGCGGCCGACGCAGTTCTACCAGGCTGGCGCCGAACTTCTCGGTCTCGAGGATCGGGCCAAGGCGGAAAAGGAAATGCTTTCGCTCGCCGTCGAAGCGGTGCGCGCCGCGGGCCTCAGGGACTTCACGGTGAAGCTCGGCGACCTGTCGCTGTTCTCCGCCTTCGTCGATGCGCTCGATATTCCGCCGCAGTGGCGCATGCGCCTCAAGCGTCATTTCTGGCGCACCGGCTATTTCGAGGCACTGCTCGACCGCCTCTCGGGCAAGAGCACGACGAGCACGCAGAAGCTGCTCGCGCATCTGGGCACGCTCAGCGAAAGCGAGGCGCGTCCGGCCTTCGAGGGCCTGATGGACATGATCGGCAAGGCGCCGCTCGGCGGGCGCACGCGCGAGGAGATCGTCGACCGCCTGATCGAACAGGCCGCGGACGCCGCCGCGCTCAAGCTCGATCCGTGGATCGCCAATGCGCTGGCGAAACTGCTGGCGATCTCCGGACCCGCGACGCAATCCATCGAGAGGATCCGCGCGCTGGCGAAATCCGCGGGCGTCTTGCTCGAGGCGCCGCTGAAGGCGATGACGGCGCGGCTTGCCACGCTCAAGGCGCTCGGCATCGACAGCAGGCACATCAGTTTCGCGGCCCGCTTCGGCCGCAACATGGAATACTACACCGGCTTCGTGTTCGAGCTGTGGGCCCGCGACGCCGAAGGACCGGTGCAGATCGCCGGCGGCGGGCGCTACGACACGCTGATGGAGCAGCTCGGTGCGCGCAAGCCTGTGCCCGCCATCGGCGTCGCCATCCGAACCGAGCGGGTGCTCGCCGCCATCGCCGCGCAGGGAAAGGCGAAGCGATGAGCGGAAAGCTGATCCTCGCCGTGCCGTCCAAGGGCCGCCTGCAGGAACAGGCGCAGGCCTATTTCGCCGACGCCGGCCTCGCCATGAGCAAGGCCGCGGGCGCGCGCGGCTATCGCGCCACCATCAACGGCATGTCCGAAATCGACGTGATGATGCTCTCGGCATCGGAGATCGCCGCCGCGCTTCTGTCCGGCGATGTGCATCTGGGCGTCACCGGCGAGGATCTCATCCGCGAAGCCGCGCCGCCGGAAGGCCGCGTCGCGCTCGTCAAGAAACTGGGCTTCGGATTTGCAGACGTCGTCGTCGCGGTGCCGCAGGCCTGGATCGACGTCTCCACCATGTCCGACCTCGACGACGTCTGCGCCGCGTTCTACCAGCGTCATCGTCGGCGCCTGCGCATCGCGACCAAATATGTGAACCTGACGCGGATGTTCTTCGCGAAGGCGGGCATCGCCGATTACCGCATCGTCGAGAGCGCCGGCGCCACGGAAGGCGCGCCGGGCGCGGGCGCGGCGGAAGCCATCGTGGACATCACCACCACCGGCGCGACACTCGCGGCGAACGATCTGAAGATCCTGGAAGACGGCATAATCCTCAAGAGCCAATCCCATCTCGGCGCGAGCCTTTCGGCGAAATGGACCACGCAGACGGCCGGAACCGCCAAGGGCCTGCTCGCGCGGCTGGCCGCCCGTGAACGCGCGAAGACTTCGCATGTCCTGCGCGCGCTGCTGAACGGCAAGCCGGACGCGGCGCTTCAGGCGATGGCGAAGATCGGCGTGACCGTTTTGTCCCGCCCCGCCAAAGGCAACACCGGCGGCGAATACGCTCTGCTTTGCCCAAACGACAAGCTCGCGGAGGCTATCACGCTGCTGCGCCGCAAAGGCGCATCCGGATCGGTGACCGCGCAGACCATGGAGTATGTCTTCGAGACCGAGGACCCGCTCGTCGCCGCCTTCGAGAAGCTGGTGAAAGCCTAGCCCGCCAGCGCCTGCGCCAGCCGCAGCGCATCTTCATCGGTGTGATAGATGCCGAAGCCGATGCGCAGCCTGTCGCCGCGATGATCGACGATGATGTTCTTCGCGGCCAGCCTGGCCTTGATCGCGCCCGCCTGATCTGTGCGGAAACACAGGAAGCGCCCGCGCCGCGCTTGGTCCGCGATGAGCAGGGATGACGGATCGAGTGTCTTGCCATCGCCGATGGCCTTCAGGAACGCCCGTTCGATGCCGCGCACGTGAGAAAGCATCTTCGCGATCGTCCACCCCTCCGAGGCGAGCCATTCCTGCGCGGCATTGAAGCGGTAGAGCGCCGAGACGTCGAACGTCGCGCCGAAGAAGCGGCTGCCGTCGCTCGCATACGCGACGCCGCCGCCCGCGCTCTCCAGCGCCGCAAAGCCCGCATACCATCCGGTGTCCCGCGGCCTTGCGCCGTAACCCGGCGGGCAATGCAGGAAGCAGGCGCCCTCGCCCGCCATCGCATATTTGTAGCCGCCCGCCAGATAGAAGGCGCGGCCGGCCGCCGCGCGGAAGTCGACCGGCACCGCCATGAAGGCGTGATAGCCGTCCACCACCACGAACGTCTTCTTGTCCGGCACAGCTGAAACGATCTTCGACACGTTGGAAACCGCGAAGCCGGAATCGAAAAAGACCTGGCTGAAGAAGACCAGGTCATATCCGCCCCTGGCAGCCTCGGCGGCGAAACGTTGTTCGAAACTGTCGAAAGGCTCGGTCGCGATGCGCGTCACGACGGCCGCGCCATCCTCTTCCAGCCGCGCGATCTGGCGCGAGAAACTGTGAAACTCCGAACCCGTCGTCAGGATGCGGACGGGCTTGCCGAAATTGAAACAGGACAGCAGCCGCAACACGAAGGAATGCGTGTTCGGCCCGAACACGATGCTGGCCGGGTCCGGCAATCCGATGTGATGTGCGATGTGGTTTTGCGCCGCGGGAATGACATCCGCGAAAACACGATCCCACTTGTTGTCGAGAAGCCGTGCCGCGTCACGCCACGCCTCCTGCTGCGCCGCGAAGGTCACGTCCGGCCATGGATGATGGCTGTGGGCCGCGCAGTGGAGCGGCACACCGGGCCGCTCCACGCTGAGCGAAAAGCCGGTCACTGCGGCGACTTGGGACCGTTCTTGATGTCCCAGTCGTTCAGGTGCTCGGCCTTCCACTGCATCATCATGTGGATGCGGCTGCGGCCGGAGGGATGGTCATAGAAGATGGTTTCCTCCAGCGGCGACGGATCGAGCTTGCGGTACTCGCTGAGCTGGAGCGCCGCCTCGGCAAAACCATCAGGCTCCCGCACCGCGTTCACGCCGAAGAGATCGGCCTGCGCTTCGGTGGTACGGGAAATTGTGTTCTGCACCGGCGTCGTCACCAGGAAGAAGAACGCCATCAAAGCCGCCAGCACCGGCAATCCGGCGGGATCGTCCACCGTTCGCACATCCCAGTTGCCGCCGAATATCAGCGACAGGATGTTGAATCCCCATGCCACGAAGGCAAAGCCGACGAAGAACAGAAGTCCCATCATCATCAGCAGGCGGACCGTGTGGTCCAGCACGTAGTGCCCCATCTCATGACCCAGAACCGCGATGATCTCCCGCTCGCTGGACCGGTTGAGAAGGTTGTCGTTCAGTGAAATCCGCGTTGTCCCAAGGAATCCCGACACGTTGGCCGAGATGCGCTTGGTCTGCCGGGACGCATCGAACTCATAGACGTTCGTGGCGGGTATCCCTTCCGAACGCGCGATGGAAAGGATCTTGTCCTTGAGCGGGCTTTCGGCGAGCGGCTTGTAGGTGTTGAACACCGGCGCGATGAAGATGGGCGCAATGACGGCAACCATCATGAAGAAGATGATCGTGACCAGCGTTCCCCATGCCCACCAGTAGCGCGGCGTAGCGCGGATCACGGCGTAGATGATCGTCAGCGCGATCACCATGCCGACAAGCCCGATGCCCTGGCCCTTGATGAAGTCGCCGAACCATTGCAGGAAATCCTGGTTCGACAGTCCATAGGCATGCTCACGGAAGAAGCCTTCATAGAGCGTAAGCGGGAACGTCAGCACCGTGACCGCGACGAAATAGATCGCGACATAGATGGACACCTGCCAGAAGCGCGAACGCGTGCGGCGCTGGGCGAAGTTTCGTATGCCCGCCGAGAATTTCGACCACAGCAGCAACGCCGAGACCGCGATGGCGTAGAGCGCGTCGACAAGCGTGAGGACGTATCCGCCCTCGAAATAGGAGTCCGACCTGGCGCGTGCTTCTCCGCTGATACGCGCAAGATAGGCGTTCGTCGCCTTTTCCGCATCGAAGGCCGGCGTGGCCTGCGCGGTGGCGGGAGGCGGCAGCGGCGCGACATGCACCTGCGTCGTCGGTGCGGCGGCCGGCTGGGCCTGCGCTGCGGGCGCCATCAGGAACAACGAAAGTAACGCGAGCAAGGCGTAGCGCGCGAATGCGAATTTCATGGGATCCCCTCCAGCCTGCGAATCGAGACTAGCAGATGAAAAACGCGGGTCCACCCGGCTCAGGCGGAAATCAGTGAGCGGTACAATTCGATTGTTTCGCTGCACATGCGGTCGCGCGAATAATTGCGAATGATATGCGCGCGGCCCGCCATCCCCATGTTCACCCGGCCATGTGGCGGGGTGGCGATGATGTTCTCCAGCGCGGCGGCCATCGCATTTGAATCGCCGGGCGGGACCAGCAGTCCGGACACGTTGGTAAGCACTGTCTCGCGCGCGCCGCCGTGGTCTGCCGCGATCACCGGCTTGGCCATCGCCGATGCTTCGGCCGCCACGCGGCCGAACGCCTCCGGATCGGTGGACGCGGAGATGACGACGTCCGACGCCGCGTAGGCCGTCGGCATGTCGCTCACATGGCCGACAATGAAGACGTGGCCGGACAGTCCCGCGCGCTCAATGTTGGTGCGCAGCTCTTTTTCATAATCGTCGCGGCCTTGTGCATCGCCGGCCAGAATAGCGCGCACATTGCCAAGCGCGCCGCGCGACTTGAGCACGGAAAGCGCATCGATGAGAACGCCCTGCCCTTTCCAGCGCGTGAGACGGCCCGGCAACAGGATTACGAAGTCGTCGTCCGATACGCCCCAGCTCTTTCGCATCTGGGTGACGTTGTCCGGCGGGATCGACGCGGGATCGAAGTGCGCCGGATCGATGCCGCGCGGGATCACCACGAGGCGCTTCGGACCCTTTCGGTATTCCCGCCGGATATGGGCCGCGGTCCATTGCGAATTGGCGATGACCGCATCGGCGCGCACCATCACGGAATTGTAGAACCGCTTCAGCGGATTCCCGGCGTTGTAGATGCCGTGATAGGTGGTCACGAACGGGATGCCCGCCCTGTTTGCCGCGAGAAGAGCACTCCATGCCGGCGCGCGCGAACGCGCATGGACCAGCTTCACATTCTGCTTGCGGATCACGTCGCGCAACAGGCGCGAATTGGACAACATGATGCGCGGTGATTTCGAGGCGGCATTGATCCGGACGAGCTCGGCGCCGGAATCCGCAAGCTCCTTCTCCATGCGTCCGCCGCTCGAGGCGACGAGCGCAACGAACCCCTCCCTTACCAGTGCCGCCGCGACATCCAATGCGGATCGTTCCGCGCCACCGGTTTCGAGGGCGGGAATGATCTGGAGAATGGCAGGCTTGCTGGAATCTGGCGGCACGGACGGTCCATAGCAGATGCGATGCGGCGACGGGAAGTCTGTCGCCGAAGTCAGGTTGGCCCGCTTGCTTTCATGCAGGGAGGCCGCTTTTCTACTGTCATGCGTCTACTTCTATTCTCGATTATTGCCGCGCTGGCGGTCAGTCCTGCCGCCGCGCAAGTCTCCGCGCTCGACGACCCATCCATCGGCGGCCAGAACCGCTATGACAACTGCCTGCTTCTCATCCGGTCGGCGCCACAGAACGCGCTCAATGCCGCAACCGGCTGGGAGAAAAATGGCGGTGGCGGCTCCGCGCAGCATTGCGAGGCCGTGGCGCTGGTGGCCCTGCACCGCTATTCGGACGCGGGGAGCAAGCTCGACGCCCTCGCCCGCACCGCGGCCAGTTCAGCCGACCGGGCGGAACTGTACGACCAGGCCGGCAATGCCTGGCTGCTGGCCCGCAAGGCCGACAGCGCGCAGAACTCTTTCAATGCGGCGATCGCCTTCAAGCCGCGCGATGCGGACCTCTATATGGATCGCGCGCGTGCCTTCGCTCTGAAGCCGGACTGGATCTCGGCCGACAACGATCTCACCGCGGCGCTCGCGATTTCGCCAGGCCGCACCGACATACTCGTGCTGCGCGCCAGCGCCCGCCACGCATTGGGCAAGAAGGCTGAAGCGCGCGCAGATATCGACCAGGCCCTGAAGCTCGCGCCATCGAATGCCGATGCGATGGAAATGCGCGGCGACTTCAGGATGGAAGCGGGCGATCAGGCCGGCGCGAAAGCCGACTGGCAGGCGGTCATCGCGCAATCGCCGCGCAGCGCCGCGGCATCCACCGCGCGAGACCGGCTGAGTTCGCTCAGCCAGCCTGCGCCGGCGAAACCGGCGGCAAAACCCTAGCCCATTCCGCGAGCACGCCCTCGTCGGCTTCGGCGCGGTGTTCGCGCGCGAGCGTTGTTGCCCGCTGCGGCGACAGCCTGCCCAACGCCCACACCGCCATCGCCCGCACGAGCGGCGATGCGTCGCCCAGAAGCTCTTCCGCGTTCGACGCCAGCCTTGCATCGCCCGAGTTGCCGATGGCGATGAGAACGTTGCGGACGAAACGGTCGCGGCCGATCCGCTTGATGGGCGAACCGCGGAAGATCTCGCGGAACTGCGCGTCATCCAGCCTTGCCAACTCCGAAAGCCTGGGCTGCACGAGCTCGGCGCGGGCGCGCAGCTTGATCTCGCGCGCGAGGCTGGCGAACTTGTTCCATGGGCACACGGCGAGGCAATCGTCGCAGCCATAGATGCGATTGCCCATCGGCGCGCGGAATTCGAGCGGGATGTGATCCTTGTGCTCGATGGTGAGATAGGAAATGCAGCGCCGTGCATCGATCTGGTAGGGCGCAGGAAATGCGTCCGTCGGACACACATCCAGGCAGCGGTGACAGCCGCCGCAATGGTCGGCTTCCGGTTCGTCCGGCGAAAGCTCCAGCGTGGTGAACACCGATCCCAGGAACAGCCATGAACCATACAGCCGCGAAACCAGATTGGTGTGCTTGCCCTGCCAGCCAAGACCGGCCGCCTGCGCCAGCGGCTTCTCCATCACCGGCGCAGTATCGACGAACACCTTCACGTCGGCGGAAAAATCCTGCGCGATCCATCCCGCCAGCTTCTTCAGCTTCGTCTTCATGACGTCGTGATAATCGTCGCCCTGCGCATAGACGGAGATCGCGGCACGGTCGTTGGGGATCGGACGGTCATGATGGCCGTTGCGCGGACCGTAGTTCATGCCGAGCACGATCGCGGTCTTCACGTCCGGCCACAGCGTTTTCGGATCGGCCCGGCGATCGGCGTTCTTCTCCATCCAGTCCATGGTGCCGTGGCGCTGCTTGCCGAGGAACGACGCCAGCGCCTCCGCCGCGTTGGGCGGCGCCTCGGCCTTGGCGAAGCGCACGACGTCGAATCCTTCCGTCAGCGCGCGGGCGCGGATTTCGGCGCGCGGATCGCGTCTAGGCATCGGGATCGGAGTAATGCGAAACCGGCGGCTGGCCGGGCACGCGGTCGTTGAGCAGCGAGCGGAACGACGGACGCGACTTCATCCGCATGTACCATTCGCCGATGGCCGGAAAATCCGACCATGGCACCTCGCCGAAATAATCCAGCGCCGAAAGATGCGCCGCCACCGCCAGATCGCCGAGCGAAACCTCGCGCGAGGCGAGATAGCCGTTCATCTCCGCCGCCTCGCCCAGCTTCGCCAGCACCGGCTTCAGCGCCTCCCGGCCCTTGCGCACGACATCCATG
This sequence comes from Rhizomicrobium sp., assembly GCA_035465595.1. Taxonomy (GTDB): domain Bacteria; phylum Pseudomonadota; class Alphaproteobacteria; order Micropepsales; family Micropepsaceae; genus Rhizomicrobium. Next base: position 12,669 of record DATIVW010000340.1, read on the forward strand.
TCCGGCGCGCGGGTGACGGGGTTGCCGGTGTAGCGCTGCGAGCCCTTCTCGAACACGATGCGGCGCGTGACGCTTTCCATCAGCGGGCCCATCGCCCAGTCGAGCAGTCGCAGCGACTCCACGCGGGCGTTCGGCCCGTCCGGCGTCAGCGGATTGTCCGTGTACGTACCTTCCAGATGATCGACGATGGCCCACAGGCCCTCGCAGCG
>DATIVW010000341.1:0-6737 GCA_035465595.1 Rhizomicrobium sp.
GCCGAATCCCGACTCCGCCACCAACCAGTTCATCGGCGGCTTCAACCAGTTCATGCTCGGCAATATGGGACTGAACGCGGTGAACCCGCTGGCGGCGACCATTCCTGAATCGGTCTACATGTTCTTCCAGATGACCTTCGCCATCATCACGCCAGCGCTCATCGCCGGCGCGCTGGCGGACCGCATGAAGTTCTCGGCCTTCATGTGGTTCATGTCGCTGTGGCTGCTGCTGGTCTATTGCCCGATCGCCCACTGGGTATGGGGCGGCGGCTGGCTGGGCTCGCTGGGCGCGCTGGATTACGCGGGCGGAACCGTCGTGCATCTGAACGCAGGCACCGCGGCGCTCGTCACCTGCCTTGTGCTCGGCAAGCGCGTGGGCCTGGGTTCCACCGACATGGCGCCGCACAACCTGGTGCTCTCCGTCATCGGCGCATCGCTTCTGTGGGTCGGCTGGTTCGGCTTCAACGCGGGCTCCGCGGTGACGGCGAACGTCAACGCCGGTATGGCGGCTGCGGCAACGCAGATCGCAACGGCCGCGGCGGCTCTGGGCTGGATGGGCGTGGAATGGATCGTGGGCAAGAAGCCTTCCGTGCTGGGCATGATCTCCGGCGCGGTGGCCGGCCTTGTCGCGATCACGCCGGCATCGGGCTTCGTGGATGCGCAGGGCGCGCTCATCATCGGCTTCGCGGCCGGCATCGTCTGCTACTTCTCGGCGGTGTGGGTGAAGAAGTGGATCGGCTATGACGACGCGCTCGACGCCTGGGGCGTGCATGGCGTGGGCGGAGCGCTGGGCGCGATGCTCACCGGCGCACTGGCGAAGAACTCCATCAACAGCCTCGGCAAGGGCTGGATCTTCGACGGCAACGGCCATCAGATGCTGATCCAGTTCTACGACGTGGCTGCCACGTTCGTGTATTGCGCGATCGGCACTTTCATCATCCTCAAGGTCATCGATCTCGCCATCGGCCTCAGGGTCCCCCGCGAAGTCGAAATCGAAGGCCTCGACATCAACCTGCACGGGGAGACCGTGCACGGCTGACAACCTTCCCCTCCTGAACTTGGGCGCGTCCTTCACCGGACGCGCCCTTTTCTTTTGCGTGCGTGCCAGAGTCGGCGCGTTGGCAGGTATATCCAGAACTCTGCTGCCCTGCGTGAGTCCATTTTTGCACGCAGAGCCGCAGAGAAACCGGCGGCGTTTTGTAAGAAATCGTGAAGACTAACGGCCCTGCGCTTCGTGCAGCTTCCGCTTCCACCTGTCTCTGCTACCAAGGCTTCGGGAGGACACCATGGCGAAGATCACGGTGCGCGAGGCGCGCAAGGACGATTTCCAGCGGTGGGAGCCCTTGTGGGACGGCTATACGCGCTTTTATGAGCGCGAGCCGAACGCAGAGATCACCGCCGTGCTGTGGCGCCGCGCCTTCGATCCCTACGAGCCGATCCACATCCTGGTGGCGGAAATGGACGGGCACATCGTCGGCATCGTCCACTATCTCTATCACCGCTCGACCTCGCTGATCGCGCCGGTCTGCTACCTGCAGGACCTCTTCACCGAACAGGGACTGCGCGGCAAGGGCGTGGGCCGCGCGCTGATCGAAGCGGTGTATTCCCGCGCCCAAGCGGCCGGCGCGGCGCGCGTCTACTGGATGACGCATGAGACCAACGCCACAGCGATGAAGCTCTACGACAACATCGCCGAGAAGAGCGGCTTCCTGCAGTACCGCAAGCAGCTCGGCTGAAGGATTGGCGGTTTTTAATCCGGCCCGGCTGGTGCTTGGCGCCGCCGCGGATTATAGGCGTGCGCACAAATCACCAGGGGATAATCATGCATTTCAAATTCGCGCTGCCGCTTGCGGCGGCCACGCTTCTGTTGTCTTCGGCCGCCGCGCTTGCCGACGGCGAGATGACGTCCGGCTGGGGCGGCTTCTATGCCGGCGCCATCGCTGACGTGAACTTCGGCTCCTCGCATTTCGCGCTGCCCAACGATCCCAACGACGTGCTGCAGCAGACCCACAGCGACCACACCTCCTTCGCCGGCGGCGGCCTGCTGGGCTTCAACTGGCAGGACGGCGACATGGTCTATGGCCTCGAAGCCGACCTGACCTCCGGCAACGGCACCTCCAGCGTGACCGCCTGCACGAAGATCGACGGCTGCTTCACTTCGGCCCACGACTCCTTCACCACGCTCAACCACCTGAAGACGGACCTGAGCGGACGGGTGCGCGCGCGCATCGGCTGGACGAGCGGTGACACGCTGTTCTACGCGGCGGGGGGCTATTCCTACGCCGACACCAAGCTCTCGCTGGTCGGGCTCTGCTTCAACGCGGCGAACCCCACGGTGCCGCTGGTGTTCAACTTCGCCCGCTCAAAGACGCTGTCCGGATACAATCTGGGCGTCGGCATGGAGAAGCCGCTGGGCGATGGCTTCATCATCCGCGCGGAATATGTGTTCGAGGATTTCGGCAGCACGACCTACAAGGGTCAGGCGCCGGAATGGAACGACCGCAGCATCTCGGTGCGCAACAGCGCGCTGCGCGTGGCGGTTGCTTATCACTTCTAGATCCAAACCCTCCCTCTCCTCCCGAAGGGGGAGAGGGTTGGGGTGAGGGGGACCACCTCTCACAAAATTCCCAAAGACAGCATCGGCATCCGTTGTGAAGAGGGTATGCACATTCCGCGTACCCCCTCACCCTGCCCTCTCCCCCCACGGGTGGAGAGTGAAATTGGATGTGCTTGAGAGTCTGTGCGGTTAGACTCCGTTCGAGTTTTTGGACGCTCCCCCCCATGTTTCCCGGCCGTCTGGCGGCTTTGCCGCCCTCTTCCTTCGCGATGCTGTCGACGTTGCTCGACGGCGAAACGCCCGGCGCGCCGGTTGTGAGCCTGGCCGTCGGCGATCCGCGCGGAACACCGCCGCCCTTCGTGATGGAAGCGCTGAGCAGGCATGCCGGCGAGTTCGGCGAATATCCGGCGGTGAACGGCACGAAGGACTGGCGCGAGGCCGCGGCGTCGTGGGTGCGGCGGCGGTTCGAACTGCCCGAAACCAGCATCGATCCGGAAAGACATGTGCTGCCGCTGAACGGCACGCGCGAAGGACTGTTCCTCGCGCCCTTCATCGTGACGCCGGAAACCAAGGCCGGCGCGCGGCCCGTGATCCTGCTGCCCAATCCGTTCTACCAGTGCTATTCGGCGGCGATCCTGGCTTGCGGCGCCGAGCCGGTGTTCGTGCCGGCGACGGCGGCGACGAAATTTCTTCCCGATTATGCCTCGCTGCCGAAGGCAACGCTGGAGCGCGCCGTGGCGGTCTACATCTGCTCGCCGTCCAATCCCGAAGGCGCGGTTGCGGACGAAGCCTATTGGCGCAAGCTCTTCGCGCTCGCCGATCAATACGAGTTCACGGTGTTCTCCGACGAGTGCTATGCCGACATCTATTTCGGCAGGAAGCCCGTCGGCGCGCTCACCGTGCGCCATGCGATGACGGGCGACTTTTCGCGCCTCCTCACCTTCCATTCGCTGTCGAAGCGCTCCGCGTTGCCGGGGCTGCGCTCGGGCATCGTCGCGGGTGATGAAAAGCTGATGGCGACGTTCCGCCAGTGGCGCAACTATGCCGGCCCGCAGGTGCCCATGCCGATCATGGCGGCGAGCGCGGCGGCGTGGCGCGACGAGGCGCATGTCGCCGCCAACCGCCAGACCTACAAGGAGCGGTTCGAGGAGGCGCGGCGCGTCATCGGCAACCATGCCGGGTTCCGCATGCCCGAAGGCGGGTTCTTCCTCTGGCTGGATGTCGGCGACGGCGAGAAGGCGGCGCTGAGGTTGTGGCGCGAGGGGGGCATCCGCGTGCTGCCCGGGGCCTATATGGGTAGGGAAATCCTAACCGGAAAACCCCAGTCAAACCCTGGCTTTTCCTACATCCGGGTGGCGCTCGTTAGCGATTTGTCAACCATTCGGACGGCACTGCAAAGGATGGGTGAAATTCTGAGCGGGGACGTCTGATGGGTACGGCGCGGCGGCCGATGGGCGTGTACCAGCCGCGGTCGCGCAAGGCGGCCTTCGCGGACGCCATGACGGATGCGCGGCTCAAGCTGGCGCGCGCCTTGTCGGTGGTGGCGCTGCGCGGCGCGGGCCTTCTTCTCTTCCTCGGATCGGTGGCGGCGCTGGTCGCACTGGCGACCTACAATTCCGCCGACGGCAGCATCAACAACGCCACCGGCGCGGAGCCCACCAATCTTCTGGGCGGCCTCGGCGCGACGGCGGCCGATCTTCTGCTGCAGACCTTCGGCATCGCCTCGCTCGCCTTCCTCGCCCCGCCCGCCTTCTGGGGCGTGCGCGCGATGACGGGCAAGCATCTGTCCTATGCCATCTGGCGCGCCTTCGCCTGGTTCCTGGGCACGCTCTTCGTCGCCGCCGGTTTGGGCCTGGTGAGCGGTCCGCAATCGCTGCCGACGAAAGGCGCGGGCGGACTGATCGGACTGGCCGCCGTGGGGCTTTCCAACCACGCCGCTGCGGCCTATGGCGCGCACTGGCTCGCCATCGCGTTGCCGCTGATGCTGCTCATCGCCGGACTGCCGCTCGCGTTCCTGGCGACGGGCATCCACTTCTTCCGTTTCATGCGCGGCGTGGCGAACATTCCCGCCTTCTTCCTGTGGGCGCATGGCCGCACCATGGGCGCGGTGCAGGAGCTGCGCGATCGCCGCCCGAAGTCCTACGACCATCACAATGACGATGACGACGACGATCACGACTATGACGAGGATGAAGACGACGACGACGGCTATGAGCTGAAGATCCGGCCCGAACCCGTCGCGGCCGTGCCCGGCGTCGACACCGGCATCAGCGAGCGCAAGGGCGCGGTGCGCGTGAAGCGCGAGGACCTGAAGAAGCCGATCCCGCTGAAACCTGCCAGGCAGCCGGCGCTCAATCTTGTCACCAGCGAATACCAGCTTCCGGCTCTTGGCCTGCTGGCGGAGCCGGTGCGCGTCACCGACAATTCCGACATCACCGACGAAGCGCTGGAAGAGAATGCGCGCATGCTCGAAGCGGTGCTGTCGGACTTCGGCGTGCGCGGCCGCATCCAGGCAGTGCGTCCCGGCCCGGTCGTCACGCTTTATGAATTCGAGCCGGCGGCGGGCGTGAAATCCTCCCGCGTGATCTCGCTCTCCGATGACGTGGCGCGCTCGATGTCGGCGGTGGCTGCGCGCATCGCGACCATTCCGGGCCGCAACGTGATCGGCATCGAGTTGCCGAACCAGCATCGCGAGACGGTGTATCTGCGCGAGCTTCTGTCCAGCACCGATTTCGAGAAGGCGCGCGCGCCCCTGACGCTCGCGCTGGGCAAGACCATCGGCGGTGAGCCGGTGATGGCGGACCTGGCGAAGATGCCCCACCTGCTGATCGCGGGCACCACCGGCTCGGGCAAGTCGGTCGGCCTCAACACGATGATCCTGTCGCTGCTCTACCGGTTGCCGCCGGAAGCCTGCCGCCTGATCATGATCGATCCCAAGATGCTGGAGCTCTCCGTCTATGACGGCATTCCGCACCTGCTCTCGCCGGTCGTCACCGATCCGCGCAAGGCCGTCGTTGCGCTCAAATGGGCGGTGCGCGAGATGGAAGAGCGCTATCGCAAGATGAGCAAGCTCGGCGTGCGCGGCGTGGAAGCGTTCAACGAACGCGTGCGCAAGGCCAAGGACAAGGGCGAGCAGCTCAAGCGTACCGTGCAGACCGGCTTCGACCGCGAGACCGGCAAGCCGATCTACGAAGACGAGATGCTCGAGCTGGAGCCGATGCCCTACATCGTGCTCGTCGTCGACGAAGTGGCCGACCTGATGATGATCAGCGGCAAGGAAATCGAAGGCGCGGTGCAGCGCCTGGCGCAGATGGCGCGCGCGGCGGGCATCCACCTCATCGCGGCGACACAGCGCCCGTCGGTCGACGTCATCACCGGCACCATCAAGGCGAACTTCCCGACGCGCATCTCTTTCCAGGTCACCTCGAAGATCGACAGCCGCACGATCCTCGGCGAGCAGGGCGCGGAGCAGCTGCTCGGCCAGGGCGACATGCTGCACATGATGACGGGCGGGCGCATCCGCCGCATCCACGGCCCGTTCGTGACGGACCACGAAGTCGAGGACGTGGTGCGCTTCCTGAAATCGCAAGGCACGCCGGAATATCTCGACGAGGTCACCGAGGAGCCGGAAGAGGAGATGGACGACTCCTTCGGCATGGGCAACTCATCGTCGGGCGACGATACCTACGACAAGGCGCTCGCCATCGTCGCGCGCGACCGCAAGGCCACGATCTCCTACATCCAGCGGAGGCTGGAAATAGGATACAACCGCGCCGCCCGCGTCATCGAGCGCATGGAAGCCGAGGGCGTCGTCTCGCGCCCCAACCACAAGGGCATCCGCGAAGTCCTGCTGCCCGATCACGGGCGGGAATAGAATCGATCCGCCTCCCCTTCCGCGGGAGGGCCGATTTTCCCTCGTGACCCCGCGAAATCTCCCGCGCATGCCTATATAAGTCTCGGAGATTCCGGAGGGGGTCATGTCCTATATCGAAAAGTCGCTCGGCCAGGGCGAGACGCTGGTGGCCCGCGCGCATTTCCACTGGTGGTACACCTTCAAGGCGCTGCTCGCGCTCATCTTCCTCGGCGTCTTCATCATCGGCATCGTGATCTTCATCTCCATGCTGCTGAAGAAATGGACCACCGAGATCGGCGTGACCACGCACCGCTTCGTGGAGAAGAC
>DATIVW010000342.1:0-8076 GCA_035465595.1 Rhizomicrobium sp.
TGACGGCTTTCGGCGTCACCGCTTATGAGCTCGCCGCCTATGGCGTTCCGGCGCTTTATCTCTGCCTCAACGAGGACCATGCCTTGTCGGCATCCGCGTTCGAACGCGCCGGCATGGGCATGTCGCTGGGCGTGGCGGACAAGATCGAGGATGTCGACATCGCGAGCGCGACCTGGGCGCTGCTGAACGACACGGTACGGCGCCGGGAAATGCATGCCGCCGGCCTGATGACAATCGATGGCGACGGCGCGTCGCGCATAGCTGCCGATCTTGCCGCGTCGCTGAAGCAGCGGCGCAGCGCGACGCCTAGCCGAATTGCAAGCTGAGCGCCGCGAGCGCTTTTTCGAATCCGTTCGCCCAGTCGCCCGGCACGTCCGGAACCATGCAACGCGCCGCGGGCGCGAATGGCTCATAGCCAAGGCCGAAGCTCGTCCAGCCGGCATCGCGCTCGATCTTGTACGTCGGAACGCCCGCGCCGGCCGAAAGCCATGACACCGCCGTCGGCGCGCTGACAACGGCATCGAGCGCAGACACCAGGGCGCAGGCGCGATCCAGCTCCTGCTTCTGGTCGATGCCACCGGGCACCACGACCGTCTTGCCGGACAGCGCACCCAGCATCTCGATCTCTTCTTGGGTCGCATCATACTGCACGCAGACCGGCGTGCCGGGCATGTCGCGGACGAATTGGGCCCATGCCTCGAGAGGCGCGAAATTGAGCGCGCGGCCGGAGACGAGCTTGCCGCTGCGCCAGCAGATACCGATGAACGGACCATCCCCTGTCGACGAGAATGTCCGCTGCCAGTTGAGGATCTCAATCTCGTCGGCGTCGAGGAACACGTTGGGATTCGGAAATCTGGCGATCTCGCCGCGCAGGAAACGCGGCAGGCTTCCCATTTCGATAGCCAGATTGGCGCCGCCGAGCGATTTCAGCCAGCCATACTTCGCGTCCACAACGCCAGCACGCATCTGCATCTCGCTTGCGTGGACAGTGATGGCATCGAATGACCGCGCGAAGAGCGGAACCAGTCTCGGCTCGCACTCCAGAATGACACTGCCGCCTTCGGCCGCGGCGCGCGCAGCCAGATCCGGAATCAGGGCGGCGAACATGAGCTGGTCGCCCACGCCCTGTTCCGCCGTGACCAGCAGGCGCTTGTTCTTCAGCGTGTCGCCGGTCCATGCCTTCAGGCCGTGATCGCAGCGCGGCGCCTTGCCCGGAATGTCGAGGCGCGCAGAATAATCCCGCCAGCCCTGCTTCAGATTGCCCGTCAGCAGATGGAGAATGGCGCGATTGAGCAAGGCCTGCGCGTTGTCCGGCTCCTGCCGGATCGCACGATCGTAAAGCGCCAACGCGTTTTCACGTTCGCCCTTGGCCGCGAGCATGTCGGCAAGATTGGCAAGCGCCGTGGCCGAGCCGGGCTTCAGCTCCAGCGCGCGGCGATAGTGGATTTCGGCGGCGTCGGCGTCGCCACTTTCGCGCAAGACCGAACCCAGCGTGAGCCAGAGCTCTGCGCCTTGCGGATCGCGCACGATGGCAGGCTCCAGCAGCGCACGCGCGGCGCTCGCCTGTCCGTTCGCCCTTAACAGATTGGCAAGATTGATTAACGCCTCGATGCGCTGCGGCTCGATCGCGAGCACCTGGCGGTAGAACGTCTCGGCAGGCCTGGCCATTCCGAGCGCCCTGGCGGTGTTGCCGAGCGCGAACAGCACATGCGTATCGGACGGTGAAGCGGCCAGCGCCTGCTGATAGCAATCGATCGCTTCGGCATGCCGGCCTTTTTTGGAGAGCTTCAGGCCCTGCTCGTAATGCGCGTTCGTGCTGGCGGTCATGTGCGCTTGTCGCACGCGCGCTGTTAAGGCCGCGTTAAGCACGATCTCCTGCGGTTTAGCGGCGTCTTAACGCCCTGAAGCCGACAATCGGCGCGTTCGCGGTCGAGAGCCATGACGACGACGATTACCGGTTTCGATTCCTCATTGCTGGTGAACTACTTCCAGTCGCAGCTGACGAGCAGTGCGCAGGCTTCCAGCAGTGCGTCCGCCGCGCTCAACGCCACCGCGGCGGCGAAGGCCGCCAACAGCGCCACCGCGAATGACAGCCCGCCATGGGAAGATTTCAGCCCGCCGGCGCAGGAAGTCCAGGACGCAAACGTTCTCTCGATCAAGAATTTCCTGGATACCAGCAACGTCCCGCTCTCCGCCGGATCGACGACAGACGCCAAGACCGAACAGGACAACCAGAAACTCTTCTCGCTCTACACCGCGGTCAACAATCTGGCCTATCTCGCCAAGATGTCCCAGCGCAGCACCGCGACCGCCGGACAGATCGCCGGATACAACACGCGATTCCAGGCCGGCTTGCAGCAGATCGAGGATTACATCTCCAAGACCAGTTTCAACAATTTCAGCCTGCAGGCCGCGGCAACTGCGTCGTCGGTGACGAGCACCGCGACGGTGACGCTGCCTTCGTTCTCCTACACGACCAAGACGCTCACCAACGATGCGAACATCGACAATCCGTTGTCGGGGTTGAGCACGAGCCAGAGCTTCAGCATCCAGGTGAAGAAGGGCGGCGTCACCACCGACGTCCCGATCGACCTGTCGCAGGTGCAGGGACCGCTGACGCTGGGCAACATCATCATCTACGCCAACCAGCAATTGTCCGCCGACGGTTTCAAGACGCGGCTGCAGAAGACGGTGACGGATTCCTCGACGACGACGTCCAAGAGCGGCACCGACACCACCAAAAATTCCTACGGCCTGAGCGTGACGCCCGGCGCGGGCGAAACCATCACCTTCGCTGCAGCCAGCACGCAGCCGGCGCTCTATCTTGTCGGCTCGACCGGCAATGCGGTGCCGACCGCCTCGACATCCAAGGGTGAGGCCTCGACGGTGGCCGCCGACCAGCAAGGCCGCATCATCAAGCTCACAGGCCTCGGCGGTTCGCCCCAGGGCGTCTTCAACGTCTCCACCGATCCCACGACCGGAACGACCACCGCGCAGGCGAGCGCAGTCGATGCGAACGGCGACATCTATGTGCTCGGCAATGCGACAGGCGATTTCGGAAGCCAGATCAACCAGGGCACTCAGGACGTCTATCTCACCAAATACGACTCCGCCGGCAACGTGCAGTGGACTCAGATGGTGGGCAGCGCCGGCAGCGCGTCCGGCTATGGACTGGCGCTGGATGCGAACGGCAATGCCTATGTGACCGGCTCCACCACCGCCGACCTTGCACCGACCGCCATCGCCGACGGCAACAATGACAGCTTTGTCGCCAAGTATGACAAGAACGGCACGCCGGTCTGGACGCAGCAGCTTCAGACGCTCAACGCCAACCAGGCCAACACCGTCAGCGTCGATTCTTCGGGGAATGTCTACATTGGCGGTCAGGTCACGGGCGCCGTCGGCGTGGGCCAGACCAATGCCGGCAAGCAGGACGCCTATGTCGCCAAGCTCGATGCCAAGGGCAAGGTCGTCTACGAGCAGCAATTTGGAACTGCGGGGAACGATCAGGTGTCGGCGACGGCGGTGACGTCCGACGGCAGCCTGCTTGTCGCCAGCGTGCAGAACGGCCACGCGATTCTTTCCAAATACGCCAATGGCGATGCGACGCAACCGGCGGTGTGGACGCAGGACCTCGGCGACCTTCAGAACGGCGGCACGATCAGCAGCATCGTGGTGTCGGGCAGCCAGATCTATCTTTCCGGCAGCACAACCAACACAAGCCTTACGGGCGGCACTGCCACGATCGTCAGCCCCAGCTCGGGCGGCAGCGACGCGTATGTCGTGGGCATCACCGACAATGGTACGTCTGCGACAGCCGACACCGTCAGTTACGTCGGGACCGGCACACAGGATACGGGCGGCGCGCTGACCGTCGGCGCCGATGGCACGGTCTATCTGGCGGGCACAACCTCGGGCACGTTCTCAGGACAGGTGCGCAACGTCGCCAACACCAGCAACGCCTTCGTCGCGTCCATCGCGCCTGGCGGCGCAGTGAACTGGGTGCGCCAATATGGCGGCGCCGAGGGGCAATCGACCGGCATGTCCGTGGCGATCGATCCCAATGGCAGCAGCGTGCTCGACGCACTCGGCCTTCCGACGAGCACGATCAACCTCAACCAGTCGCTGGACCTGACGACCGCGACAAACCTGCGCGCCGGCGACAGCTTCCAGATCGAGATCGCGACCGGTTCCTCCAGGCGCACGACGAAGATCACGATCGACGCCGGCGAAACGCTCAATTCGCTGACCAACAAGATCAACGCGGAGCTCGGCTCCTACGGCAAGGCGAACGTCAATTATGGCAGCGGCGGCGAAGGATTGAAGATCGCCGTGAACACGGGGGTGACGGCGACGCTGATCTCCGGCCCCGACGATTTCGATGCACTGGGCCGCCTGGGGATCGCGCCAGGCATCATCACCAATACGGGCGGCAAGGGCTCGACGACCCTCTCCACGACAACGGCGGATGGCAGCCAGGCCTTTGGCCTTGGCCTGACAAGCAACCTTTCGCTTTCCGACAGCATGAGCGCCGGCGCGGTGCGCGCGCAATTGCTGAACGTCTTGTCCAACATCCGCAACATCTACCAGACGACGAACAAGCCGGCTTCGTCTTCGACCGGCACGGCGGCCGGCAACGCATCGTCCGGACCTGCACCAAGCTACCTGACGTCGCAGCTCGCGAGCTACAATCTCGCCCTTAACATGCTTTCGGGCGGTTCTTCCTCGGACGGCGGCACGTCTTCCCTGGCGTAGGGAGCAGGAAACCTCGCGACGCGAGGATCGTCAGATCACGCTGTTGTAGACCATCGCGCCGGCAGTCTGCGGGCGGGCGGCGGGCACGCGCGCATAGCTGCGCTGGGAGACCTGGCGGCGTTCCACTTCCTTGGCGATTGCGCGGATGATGCCCTCGCTGGCATTGCGCACGCGCGTCACAAGGCGCTGATGCCGTGCCAGAAGATCGTTCATGTTCTTCGCCGACTGCGTAAGCTTATCGCGCAACTCCGGCGCAACGGATTTCAGCACCGCGGCGTTGAGGCTGGAGGCTTCGCGCGTATAGACGAGCATGAGCTGCTGGAACTGGGCCTCCACGCTGCGCAGCGCCTTGGCGTTCGCGCCTTCCAGCGATCTGATGTCGGCGCCGAGCATTTCCGACAGACGGTCCGTCAACAGGATCAGCCGTTCGATCTTGGCGTTCGCACCATCGCTCACTGGCGCATCTCCTGATGGGCCAGCAACTGCTTGGTCATCACCGTCGATAGGCCGAAGCCGCCCCGCGCCTCGATCTGCTTGCCATACTGGTCGAGCATCATGGAGCGGAACATGGCCTCACCCTGCCCGCCGCCGAACGGACCGTCCGTGGAGATACCCGAGAACATCGAGCCCATGAATTCGGAAATGAAGACGCTCTCATATTCCTTGGCGGCCTTCGTCGCAGCCGCGATCGTCTTGGCGCTGACCGGCGCCTTCGGCACTGCGGACTGGGCGATCGCCATGCTGCCCTGAATAGCGGCGTCGGCGCTCATCCGATCACCTGGATGTCGGCCTGCAAGGCGCCCGCGGCCTTGATCGCCTGCAGGATGGAGATGATGTCGCGTGGGCCTACGCCAAGCGCATTCAGACCATCGACCAGCTTCTGCAGAGACACGCCGTCATGCAGCACGGCCATCTTGTTGCCCTTGCCATCTTCGACCTGGATCTGGGTGCGCGGCACGACTTCGGTGGTGCCGGTCTTGGAGAACGGCAAAGGCTGGCTCACTTCCGGTGTCTCGGTGACCTTGATCGTGAGGTTGCCCTGCGCGATCGCGACGGTGGAGATGCGCACATCCGAGCCCATGACGATGACGCCGGAATCCTCGTCGATCACAACGCGCGCCGGCTCGTCGGGATCCACTTTCAGCTGCTCGACATCGGTCAGGAATCCGACGACGCCATTTGGATAGGACGGCGGCACATCAAGCCGCACCGTGGCCGGATCGCTGGCCGTCGCCATGGCGCCGCCCAGATAGTGATTGACGGCGCTGGCGATGCGCGAAGCGGTTGTGAGGTCGGGGTTGCGCAGTGTCAGGCGAAGCGAGGTTTCGTTGGCGAGCACAAAACCGGTCTCGCGTTCGATGATCGCGCCGTTTGAGATTCGTCCCGATGTCGGAACACCGCGCGTGACGCTGGTGCCCTGGCCCTGCGCGGAGAAGCCGCCGACCGCGACCGAGCCCTGGCCCAGCGCGTAGATGTTGCCGTCGGCGCCGAACAGCGGCGTCACCAGCAAGGTTCCGCCCTGCAGGCTCTTGGCATCGCCCAACGCGCTGACATTCACATCGATATGAGAGCCCTGCGCGGAGAAGGCCGGCAGGCTCGCGGTGACCATCACCGCGGCCGTGTTCTTGGTCTGCATCTGGGCGCCGCGCGTGTTGACACCCATGCGCTCAAGCATCGTCTGGATGGAAAGCTGCGTGAACGGAGCATTGCGGAGCGAGTCGCCGGTCCCGTTCAGGCCCACCACGAGGCCATAGCCGACCAGCATGTTGTCGCGCACGCCTTCGACATCGACGAGGTCCTTCACGCGGCTGAAGGCGTAGGCCTGCATGGGCGCGAAGACGAGCACCGCGGCCGTGAGGGCTGCGATAGTGCGGACAAGGATCGGGCGGCTTTCGGCCATGAGCGGGTTCTGCTCTTGCTGTTTTCCGTCAGGACCTCTGCCAGAACCGTGCCGCCGGGCGGGCAAAAATATTCTTGCGAAATCAATTAGTTATATGATGTCCAAAGTGTTAAATCGCCTTGCCCGGCAGGAATTTCCCGGCAGGAAGGGGCCGCCTCTGCGTCGCGTGGACAGGGCAAAACCCCACCCCTATGGTCCGGAAAATCCAGCATGAATCGGTGAGACCCTTGTCCAGGACCATTGGCCGGCTCGTCATCGTCCGCCACGGCGAGAGCGAGTGGAATAAGAAGAATCTGTTCACCGGCTGGCGCGACGTGCGCCTGACCGAGCAAGGCATTGCGGAGGCGCGCGCCGCCGGACGCCTCATGGCCCGGGAAGGTTTTCAGTTTGACCTGACCTACACCTCGGTGCTGCGCCGCGCGATCCACACGCTGGACCTGGCGCTGGAAGAGATGGATCAGATGTGGCTGCCCGTCGAGAAGGACTGGCGGCTCAACGAGCGCCACTACGGCGCGCTGCAGGGCAAGAACAAGAAAGAGGCCGTGGAGAAATTCGGCGAAGAGCAGGTTCTGATCTGGCGTCGTTCCTATGCGACGCCGCCACCGCCGGTGGACATAACCTCTGAGGATTATCCAAAAGCCGACCGGCGCTATGCAAACCTGACCGATGCCGAGCTTCCACGCAGCGAAAGCCTGAAGGATGTTCTTGCTCGCGTCATGCCTTATTGGGAGAAGGTCATCGTTCCGCAACTGGCCGTCGGCAAGAACGTGCTTATCGCAGCGCATGGCAACAGCCTGCGCGCCCTGATGAAGCACCTCGAAGACATCAGCGATGAGGCCATCACCAAGCTCGATCTGCCGACCGGCGAGCCGCGCGCTTATGTGCTGAACGAAAGGTTCAAGGCCGCCGAAGCGCGCTATCTCAACGATCCCGCCGAAATCGCGCGCAAGGCCCAGGCAGTCAAGAACCAGACGGGGAAAGCCTGAGCGCGCCGCGCCTTCTTTGTATATGTGTGGCCGCGCTGGTGGTGCTTGGCGCTGGCACGGGCGCAGGGGCAAGACCGCGACACGCGGAAAAGCCCATCGCCGCGAAACCAAATCATCACGCCGCACGCGCCGCTTTGCCGGCGCCGCAAACCCGTCCCGCAATTTCGGTCACGCCTCTGCCCGAAACGCCGCTCGATCTCAGCCACGCGGTGCCGCTCGACCAGTCCGGCAAGTTGCCGAGCACGACAGACCGTTACCGGAACCTGCAAAAGGAAATCCAGAAGACAAGACCGGTCGTCGAAGGTGCAAAAGCGAAAAGCGAGCGGCTCGCGAATGAAACCGCGCGGCTGCGCAAGAAGCTGATCGATACCGCCGCGCGCGTGCAGCAGCTCGAGGCCGAGAAGGCTTCGCTCGACTCCGCCATTGCCGAACTCA
>DATIVW010000343.1:0-3544 GCA_035465595.1 Rhizomicrobium sp.
CGGCGCGCTGACGACCACCACCGGCACGGCGGTCGCAACGACGGCCACCGGCAAGGAAACCTATGACCGCACCGACGATCCGGTGCGCATGTATCTGCGCGAGATGGGCTCGGTCGAGCTTCTGTCCCGCGAAGGCGAAATCGCCATCGCTAAGCGCATCGAGGCCGGCCGCGAACTGATGATCGGCGCGCTCTGCGAATCCCCGCTCACCTTCGAAGCCATCACCGTTTGGCGCGACGAGCTGAACGAAGGCAAAGTGCTTCTGCGCGACATCATCGACCTGGAAGCGATGTATGGCGCGGGTCCCGACGGGCAGCCCGCTGCCGTGCCTGCGCCGGTCGGTCCGGATGGCCAGCCGCTGAACAATGCGAACGGCGCCGCGGCCCCTGCGCCGGCCAAGCCCGCTTTCGTGCCCAAGCCCGTGCCGGCGCCCAAGCCTGCCGCCGCTGCTGACGGCGAAGAGGTCGATCCGGGCGAAGCCGCTGCTGCAGCCGATGCCGGCGACGAGGAAGAGGACGAGGGCAATCTTCCGCTCTCCGCGATGGAAGCGGCGCTGAAGCCCCAGGTTCTCGAGACGCTGGACGCCATCGCCAATCTCTACAAGAAGCTGGGCAAGCTGCAGGACGCGAGCGTCGAGGCGGCCCTCGGCGGCGCCGAGGATCTTTCCACCTCGCAGGAGCGCCGCTTCAAGAAGCTGCGCAACGACACCGTCGATCTGGTCAAGGGCCTCAAGCTCAACAACAACCGCATCGAGGCGCTGGTCGACCAGATGTACGGCATCAACCGCCGTCTGGTTTCGCTCGAAGGCCGCCTGCTGCGCCTTGCCGAAGCGCATGGCGTGGACCGCGCGGACTTCCTGAAAGAGCATTTCGGCAACGAGCTCGATCCGCAATGGGCCCGCCGCGTCGGCCGCCTCACGCGCCACGGCTGGAAGGATTTCGTCCAGGACGAGCGCGAGAAGATCGCGGCCCTGCGCGACGAAATCCAGAGCCTCGCGCAGGAGACGCGCCAGTCCATCGTCGAATATCGCCGCATCGTGCACACCGTGCAGAAGGGCGAGCGCGAAAGCGGGCAGGCGAAGAAGGAGATGATCGAGGCCAACCTTCGCCTCGTGATCTCCATTGCCAAGAAATACACCAACCGCGGCCTGCAGTTCCTGGACCTCATCCAGGAAGGCAATATCGGCCTGATGAAGGCGGTCGATAAGTTCGAATACCGCCGCGGCTACAAGTTCTCGACCTATGCGACGTGGTGGATCCGCCAGGCCATCACCCGCTCCATCGCCGATCAGGCGCGCACCATCCGCATCCCGGTGCACATGATCGAGACGATCAACAAGCTGGTGCGCACGTCCCGCCAGATGCTGCACGAAATCGGCCGCGAGCCGACGCCCGAAGAACTGGCCGAACGTCTGGCCATGCCGCTGGAAAAAGTGCGCAAGGTTTTGAAGATTGCGAAAGAGCCGATCAGCCTCGAAACGCCGATCGGCGACGAGGAAGATTCGCACCTGGGCGATTTCATCGAGGACAAGAACGCCGTCCTGCCGATCGACGCGGCCATCCAGGCGAACCTGCGCGAAACCACCACGCGCGTGCTGGCCACGCTCACCCCGCGCGAGGAGCGCGTGCTGCGCATGCGCTTCGGCATCGGCATGAACACCGATCACACGCTGGAAGAAGTCGGCCAGCAGTTCTCGGTGACGCGCGAACGTATCCGCCAGATCGAGGCCAAGGCCCTGCGCAAGCTGAAACACCCGTCCCGCTCGCGCAAGCTCCGCTCGTTCCTGGACAACTGAAATGAAAGCCCTCGCCCCTTTCAGGGGGAAAGGGTTGGGTGAGGGGGAGGTCCTTCACCGCTGCAACTGAAGAAGGACAGAAGTTTCTCGCATGCGTGGTTCCAATCCCGACAAATTCGCAGACCGTCAAAGCGACGCGCAGAAGGCGCGCCAGGCGCAGCTGGAGAAGGTGCGCGCGAAGATGGCGGAAGTCGCCGCCAAGAAGCCGCAGCTCGATGCCGAGCGCGCGAAGATCGCGAAGGAGCGCGCCGAGCGCGAGGAACAGCGCCGCGTCGAGAAGGAAGCCCGCGCGAAGAAGGAAGCCGAGGAGCGCGAAGCCGCCCGCCTCGCCGCCGAAGCGGCCGCCCGCGCGGAGGAAGAGGCCAAGGAGCGCGAGAAGGTCGAGCGCCTGAAGGCCCACGCCCAGCTCCTCGCCGACCAGAAGGCCGCCCGCGACGCGCGTTATGCGGCCCGCAAGGCAAGGCAGAAATAGGCTCTGTCGCCGGGATGAATGTTGCAAAGCCCGCGCCGCACCGGCGCGGGTTTTTCGTTCAGCGGCCCTTGGGAATGAAGTTCGCGTTCTTCTTCTCGATCACCGCGCGGGCAACGATTTCCTTGTGCACTTCGGCCAGGAGATTCACCACGTCCGCGGGAGCCGTCGCGCCTCTGGCGCCCGCGATCCCTGCCGTCAGGATCGCGGCAACCTGCATCTCGAATTGATGATGTTCCATGATCGGGCTCCGCTGCGGCCCGCACACTAGGCCCGCGACGATGAAGAAGGTCTGAAGAGCAGTTGCCGCCTTGCGGGGCGGCCGACATCCATTTTCCAGCGGCCAGGACAGTGTGTATGGATGACGGGGACAAGTCCCGCCGTGATGGGCGGGCCAGACGCGTAGGAATTGCACCATTCTCGACCACATCATCGCCGATATCGCCGCCTGGATAACCCACGTTATCGCGTGGCTGGGTTATGCCGGCATCGCGGCGTTGATGACGCTGGAATCGATGATGCTGCCGGTGCCCTCCGAGGTGGTCATGCCGTTCGCGGGCTATCTCGCCGCCAACGGGCAGCTCGACCTGAAATGGGCGGTGTTCCTGGGCGCCGTCGGCTGCAACATCGGCTCCACGGTGATCTATTACCTCGGCGCGGAGAGCAATGGCAGCGCCGTGCGCAAATGGGGCCGCTATCTGCTCCTCAACGACGCAAAGATCGCGCGCGTCGAAAGCTATTTCCATCGCTGGGGCGGCGTGACCGTCTTCATCGCGCGCGTGACACCCTTCCTGCCGCCGGCGGTGTCGCTGCCCGCGGGCTTCGCGCGCATGCCGATGTGGAAATTCCAGCTCTACACCTTCGTCGGCTGTTTCCTCTGGTGCATGGGCCTTGCCATGCTGGGCTACGAGTTCGGCCTCGCCTGGCAATCGCAAGTCTGGGTGAAACAGGCGATCCACTGGCTCGACGTCGCCTTCGTCGCGGTGATTCTCGTGGGGCTTGCATGGCTCGGCTGGCGATTTTGGCGCCGCCGCTGAAAGATCGCGGGTTATCTTGCGGCGAGTTTCGCCGCCAGTTTCAGGTCGTGGACGAAGGCGTGATATTCGCGTTCCTTCGACTCCGCGTCCGGAATGCGCAGCAGGAATGACGGATGCACGGTGATGATGCCGCGCCGCCCGTCCGCCCAGGTCAGTTCCTTGCCGCGATTCCTGCCGATCGGCATGCCCTTTCCCATGAGCGATTGCGCCGCCGTCGCGCCCAGCGCGATCACCAGATCCGGC
>DATIVW010000344.1:0-18688 GCA_035465595.1 Rhizomicrobium sp.
CTGGCCGTCGGTTTTGCGGTATGGCCGCTGCTGCACGGGCCTTCGCAGCGCGGGCGCGCGTTGCTGGTGGGTGCCATCGCGGCGTCGGTACTCGGACTTGGTCTTGGTTGCTACGTGCTGCTCGGCTCTCCCGCGCTCGCGTTGCGCAGCCTGACCGGTCCTTCGAGCGATGATATCCGCGGGCTTGTCGCCGTATTGGCGCAGCGTGTGTTGCAAAACCCTCGTGATGTCCGTGGCTGGAATTTGCTGGGCCGGGGATACTTGACGCTGAACGATCCCTCCGACGCGGCTGCCGCATTCAAGCAAGCGCTGGCTGTGGCACCGCCTGGGCAGCGTTCCGACATTTTGTCGTCTTACGCCGAAGCGTTGACCTTGGCGTCGAACGGCGCTGTCTCGCCGGAGGCAGAGGCCGCGTTCACAGAGGTGCTGAAAGCCAATCCACGCGATCGTGCTGCGCGCTTTTATCTTGGTCAGGTCGCGGCTCAGCGCGGCGATAATCCCCGAGCGCTCAGCCTGTGGGGCAGCCTGCTGCCGGACGTGGCTCCAAACAATCCGCTCCACGATCTGCTGGTCAATCGCATCGCCGTTCTGCGCGCCCAATCCGGCCCAGCGCCAGATATCAATGCGATGGTGGAAGGGCTCGCTGCCCGCCTCAAGTCCAATCCCAACGATGCAAACGGCTGGCAGCGGCTCGTGCGCGCCTATTCGGTACTTGGAAAACGGGACAAGGCGCAGCGCGCTCTGTCGAACGGGCGCAAGGCATTGAAGGACGATCCTGGCGGGCTCGCCGCCCTCAACGCCGAAGCTGCGAACGATCGTCTCTAGAAACAAAAAACGGCGGCTCGTGAGAGCCGCCGTCTGATCGTTCACGAATGCCGCGCGGGTTATGTCGGCACGCGTCCCTGCCAGACAGGCCAGCAGTTGTTCTTGCCCTTGGACTTTGCGGCGTCATAAAGCTTCATTTGCGCGTCTTCGGCATTGGAGCCGTTCGCGGTGGCCATGTAGTCGTGCGATCCGGCGCACCATACGTAGAACTGATGCGTCCCGGCCGCGTAGAAATCCGTTTGATGGCTGGAGGTGAAATTGGCGGCAACCGCCACACCCGCCACGGCGAAAAGAACGCCACCTGCGACCGCTCCAATGATGCGTCCGATACTCATGCGCTATGCTCCTCAGACGAGCCGTCTAGAGCGGCCCTTCAGGTTCTGAACCGGAGCGAACCCCGGCCTGTTGTCCCATCTCGGTGTGCGGCGCCCCCCAGGCCAAGCCTCCGATTCCCAGGTCGAAAGCCCTTAATTTCCCGCAAGCTATATGCTGTGAGCGGGGCTGTCATCCCTTTTTTGCAGGTTCCTCAGACTCTTAGGCGAATCGTGTGATCGCCCCGTCAAATCCTCAAGGGTTCGGCACCTTCCGAGCGCACTGCCGCCTCAATCTCGGCCGCCGCCGCCTCCACCTCGCCTATGTCCCTTCCCCGCACCACGAGCTGGGTGCCCGGCCCATTTTCCCGGTAAAAAGGATAGCTCCCGACCGATACCGTTCTGTGACCGGACTGAATCCCGGCGAGCGCCGCGGCGATCTGCCCTTCCGGCAGGTGCGCCTCCACCGTGGCCACGTGCACGACGGCACCGCGCCGGAGCCGGGGTGCCAGTTCCTCCAGCATCGCCTTCATCACCATGGGCACCCCCGCCATCACGAAGACATTTTCGATCTGGAAGCCCGGAGCCGTGGAGACGCTGTTCCTGACCAGAGTAGCGGTGTCCGGAATCCGCGCCATGCGTTTGCGCATGTCATTGAAATCCTCCGGGTTCTTGTATCGCGCCGCCATCAGAGCCATCGCTTCGGGATGGTGGTGGATACCGACGCCGAATGCCTTCGCCACCGCGTCCGCAGTGATGTCATCATGTGTCGGCCCGATGCCGCCCGTCGTGAAAACATAGGTGTAACGGGTGCGCAGGGCATTCAGTGCCGCAACGATTTCCTCCTCGATATCCGGCACGACGCGGGCTTCTCGCAGGTCGATGCCCATCGCGCCCAGAAACCGGGCGATGTAGCTGGTGTTCGTATCCTGTGTGCGGCCCGACAGGATCTCGTCGCCGATAACCAGTATCGCTGCGGTGATGGTGTGGTTTTCCTGCATGCGGTTCCTGAAAATCAGCTTCTGGCGCGTCCAGCCCGGGGGGTGTAAGAAATCCTTGAGTTCCAGACGCTAGTAACCGTATGGGCCCGTCGCAAGCGGCCCTTCAAGAAGACGGCCCAGATCCAATATGTCCGAGATGCCCGACCAGGAAATTTTCGAAGCCGCGCGCCGCGCAGCCGTAGGCGTCACATTGCACGGCCCCGACGCGTTCGAGGGCATGCGCAAGGCCGGACGCATCGCGGCCGAGGTGCTCGATCTGATGGTGCCGGAGGTGAAACCGGGCGTGACCACCGCGCATCTCGACAAGATCGCATACGACTATGTGATCAGCCAGGGCGCCGTTCCGGCTTGCCTGGGCTATCGCGGCTATCGCCACACTCTCTGCACCTCGATCAATCACGTGGTTTGTCACGGCATACCCAACGATAAGCCGCTGCGCGACGGAGACATCATCAATATCGACGTGACTGTCATCGTCGACGGCGGCTGGCACGGCGATACGTCCCGCATGTATCCCGTCGGCGATGTGAAGCTGAAGGCCAAGCGGCTGGTCGATATCACTTACGAATCCATGATGCGCGGCATCGCCGTGGTGAAGCCGGGGGCCACGACCGGTGACATCGGCCACGCCATTCAGAATTATGCCGAAGGCGAAGAGCGCTGCTCCGTCGTGCGCGATTTCTGTGGACACGGCTTGGGCAAGGTTTTCCACTCGCTGCCCAATATCGTTCACTATGGCCGCCCCGGTTACGGCATCGCATTGAAGCCGGGAATGTTTTTCACGATTGAGCCGATGATCAATGTCGGCGGCTATGGCGTGAAGATACTCAATGACGGGTGGACGGCCGTGACGCGCGACCGCTCGCTCTCCGCGCAGTTCGAACATTCGGTGGGGGTTACCGAGAATGGCGTCGAAATCTTCACCAGGTCGCCAAAAGGTTACGACAAGCCCCCATATTTCTGACGTTTCGCTGACGTTCGCTCCGGGCGAGTCAAAAGAGCCGGCGCCGCATTATCTCGGCCACCGCGCCCGGCTGCGCGATCGTTTCCTCAAGGGCGGGGCACAATCGATCCCCGACTACGAACTCCTCGAGATGGTCCTGTTCGCGGCGATACCGCGCGGCGATGTAAAACCGCTCGCCAAGGCGCTGCTCGCGCGGTTCGGATCGTTCGATGAGGTGATCTCGACCTCGCGCGAGCGCTTGTTGGAAGTCAAAGGCGTCGGCGATGCGGTGGTCGCGCAACTCAAGGTCGTTGAAGCCGCAGCCTTGCGGCTTTCGAAAACGAAACTTCTGGGCCGGCCGGCTCTGTCGTCATGGGCGGCGTTGCTCGACTACGTCACGGCCGCAATGGCGCGGAACAGCCATGAGGAATTCCGCATCCTGTTTCTCGACCGCAAGAACGCCCTGATTGCCGACGAAGTGCAAGGACAGGGCACTGTGGATCACACGCCGGTCTATCCGCGCGAGGTCGTCAAGCGCGCGCTCGAGGTGTCTGCTTCCGCCCTCATTCTCGTGCACAATCACCCGAGTGGAGACCCCACCCCGTCCAGGGCGGATATCGACATGACCCGCGAGATTGCCAACGCCGCCAAGGCGCTGCGTATCGCGGTTCACGACCACATCGTGGTGGCGCGGGGCGGCGTGCTGAGCTTCAAGTCGCTTGGCCTTCTGTAAAGGCGCGACGGCCCTGCTATAAACAGAATCGCCAACGCTGCGAGGGGAGCATGTGGCGCGACTGGCTGCTGCGTGCGGCCCAATTCATAGGAAGTCTTGCCGGCGTGGTGGTGCTGGCCTCGCTTCTGTCTGCGCTCTCGCTGCCGTCGCACGACATCTGGTCCTTGCTCTCCGCCTTTGGCCAGAGGCTTTCCGCCGATATCCACGGTGACTTCGGCCGGAGCGCAGTATCCGGCATGCCGGCAATGGCGGAGGTGTTCGCCGTCCTTCCACCCACGCTCCAGCTCGTTGCAGCTGGCGCCGTACTCGCATTTCTTCTGGGCGTGCCGCTGGGGATTTTCCTCAGCGCCAGCCGCACGCTGCGCGCCGTAGCCCCGCTCATGCAGATCATCGCCGCAACGCCGGTTTTCGTTGCCGCCCTTGCGCTGATCTGGATTGCGGTCCGCGTCCTGCATTGGCGCGAAATCCCGCAGCCGAGCATCCTTTCATTCGCAGCCCTGATGCGGGCAGGTGACTGGAATACGGCGCTGCACGCCTTTGCGCTGCCCGCGCTTACGGTTGGCGCGGCGGGCGCCGCCAGCGTCCAGCTTTCCTTGCGCCGGTCCGCCACCATCGCGTGGTCGGAACCTTACCGGACAGGCTTGCGCCTGATGGGCCTTGGAACCCTAGACATCGATCTGCGCTATGCATTTCCTGAGGTATTCGCGGCGCTTCTGCGTGATTTGGGCGAAGTCATGCTGGCACTCATCTCGGCGACGGCCGTCGCGGAGTGGGTATTCGATCGTGACGGCGTCGCGGTACTCTTTCTGAAATCCGCGGCACTGGGCGATTGGACGGTCGTGGCTGCGGCTCTGCTGATCTTCGCCACCATCACGCTGGTCTTCAGCCTTTTGGGTGGGATTGCGTCGCGGCTGATCGTCCCGGAAACCAATCCATGACGGGCGCCGTTGCGGATATTCCAGGCAACTTTGAAACGTCCCGCGTTCGCGCCGCCATCAGTGCGATCGGCCTGGCAGGCGTTGGCCTGATCACTGTGACTGTGGCGCTAAGTGACGTGATTGTGCGCGCGCCCGCAGGCACCCTTGGCGTCGGACCGCCTTCTCTCGCGCCGAATTCGCACTATGCCTTCGGGACCGACGTGCTCGGACGCGATGTTTTGAGTGAGACCGTGCACGCACTCGCGGTGACATTCTCCGGTGCTGTTCTTGCTGCTGCTATCGCGATTGCGGTCGGTGCGGTCGCCGGCTTTGCCGCGGTACGTTTGCCGCTGCGGCTTGGACCGTTGTTGCGTGGCCTGAGCGGCGTGCTCGGTGCGGTGCCCGTGTTGCTTCTGGCGGTCGTCGGCGCCGGCCTGGCCGGCCATGAGGCCGCTCCGATTGCTGCGGGGCTTGCCGCGTCGCCTGCGATTTTCAATCGCAGTTTCGACCGTGCCATGCGTCTAGCCCGTTCGCGTCATGCCGAATATGCGCGCGCCACCGGCATCCCGGGCTCGACGCTGCTACGCCGCGATCTGGTCTACGAAGTTCGCGGGAACTTGATCAACGTCGCCGGGCGCGCTTTGGCTTCCACCACAATCACGCTTGCGACATTGAGCTTTCTGGGCTTCGGCGCGGCACCTCCGCATCGAGATCTTGGCCTGATGATCGCGGCCGCGCGGGCCAACTATCTCGATCTATGGTGGCCCGCGCTTTTTCCAGCGCTTGTGCTGACACTGCTTGTTCTTTTCGCCCGCCTCGCCGCGGCACTGGATGAAGGCGAGCCTCCATGAGCGAAACAACGCCGCTTTTGCAGATTCGCGATTTCAACCTTTCGCGCAACGACAAAACCGAAATCGAGAATTTCTCGCTGATCCTGGAGCCTGGTGGCACGCTGACAATTCTGGGCGAGACGGGCGCGGGAAACGGCGCCGTCATGCGATTGCTGGCGCGGCAGCTTCCACGCAATGCCGAGGTCAGAGGCACGGTCCAGGTTCGCGACAATCCCGCGCAAGCCATTGGCCGCAACATGGCGTTGAACCTGCGCACGGCTTATCTGCCGGGGCCACACGCCAAAGTGCTCAATCCGCACGCGAGTGTGCTATCGCAGCTTTCGCTCATCATTGCGCGCAAGCTGCGCCAGCCCAGGACAAGCGCGCAAGCAGAGCTGGCGCTGTCGCTCAACCGGCTTCCAGGCGCGCCGACATTGGACATGCTCGACCACGCGCCGGCATTGGTGGCGCCAGAGGCCCTCGGTACCGGATTGCTCGCCGCCGCCATGGCGCAGACACCCGAACTGCTGCTCGCAGATGATCCTCTGGGAGAACTGTCGCCGGCTCATGCGCGCGCTTTGGCGTCGGTTCTCAAAGAGGAACAGAAGCGTCTCGGATTCGCGCTTCTCTATTCGGCGGCGCGCGCGGACGCTGCCCGGCTTCTGGGCGGCAATCTGATGGTGCTGCGCTTCGGCCGTATCGTCGAGGAGGGCGCGGTATCGAGGCTGTCAACAGCGCAATCGCACAGTTACACCCAGACGTTGTTTCGCGCTTCTTCCGCTGAAGAAAAGCAGATTCCGGATCGCAGCGTGGCGCGCGGCGAGCCGCTCTTGCGTGCGCAGGGCATCCAGTTCGGCAATCGCGGCAAGCAGCGTGCGCGCGACAATCTCAATTTCGAACTGCGCCGCGGCGCGTCGCTTGCGCTGATTGGTGAGATCGGCTCTGGACGCCGCTCGCTCGCCCGCACGCTTCTGGGGCTCGATCCGGTCGCAGCCGGCCGTATCGTTTTTGACCAGGTCGATATCGGCGTGCTGAACCCGGCGATGATGGCGCGCCTGCGCCGGCGCGTGAGCTTCATCACCGGCGATGACGATGCTCTCGATCCGCGCATGACGATATTCGACACCGTAGCCGAGCCTTTGCGGGCGCATTTGACCATGCCGCGCGACCTGACGGCGCACAATCGCGATGCGGCGCTCAAACGGGTCGGGCTCGCAGCACTCCCCGGCAACCGCACCGTCGCGTCGCTGACACCATTCGACCGCCGCCGCCTGCAGATCGCGCGGGCCATCGTCGGCCAGCCCTTGCTCGCTGTCGTCGATGAACCGCTGCGCGGGCTGGATGCCTTCGCACAGTCCGTGGTCCGCGACTTGCTGCACAATTTTCGCTCCAATGAAGGTCCGGCAATGCTCTTCATCACTTCCGATTTCGGGCTGGCGCGGGCGTTCTGCGAAGACGGTTTCGTCTTCAAGGACGGACGGGTCGTGGAGCGAGGTTCGATCGCCGCCCTTGTGCGTTCCCCACAGGATGCCCACACCAAGAAGCTGCTGGAAGCGGTGGCGGCTGCGCCACCGTGTCCTTCCGGTCCAAAGGCCGGGCCGGCGGCAGCGACGCCTCAGGCCGCGCCGGACTCTTAGGCCGCAACGCAATATCGCGCTTCAAATGGGCCGGATCAGGCTCTAAAACAGGTTCATGACCAGTCTTTCCGACATTCGCTCGAGTTTTCTCGAATTCTTCCGGGCGCAGGGCCACGAGGTCGTGCCGTCGAGCCCGCTTGTGCCGCGCAACGATCCGACCCTGCTGTTCACCAATGCCGGCATGGTGCAGTTCAAGAATGCCTTTACCGGGCAGGAGAAGCGGGCCAGTCCGCGCGCGACCTCGGCGCAGAAATGCGTGCGCGCCGGCGGCAAACACAACGATCTGGACAATGTCGGCTATACCGCGCGCCATCACACCTTCTTCGAGATGCTGGGGAATTTCTCCTTCGGCGACTACTTCAAGGCCGACGCCATCGACTTCGCGTGGAAGCTGATCACGCGCGATTATGGGATTTCCAAAGACCGGCTCTGCGTCACCGTCTACGCGGACGATGACGAGGCGTTCGGGCTCTGGAAGAAGGTTTCCGGATTTCCGGACGAAAAGATCATCCGCATCGGCACGTCGGCGAATTTCTGGTCGATGGGCGAAACCGGGCCCTGCGGCCCCTGCTCGGAAATCTTCTACGACCACGGTCCGCACATCGAAGGTGGCCCGCCGGGCTCGCCCAACGAAGACGGCGACCGCTTCGTCGAGATATGGAATCTCGTCTTCATGCAGTTCGAGCAGCTCGCCGGCGGCACGCGCGAAAAGCTGCCCAAGCCCTCTATCGACACCGGCATGGGGCTGGAGCGCATCACGGCGGTGATGCAGGGCGTGCATGACAATTACGACATCGATCTGTTTCGCCATTTGATCGCGGCGTCCGCCGAAGCCAGCGGATCGTCGGCGACGGGCGGCCACGCCGCGAGCCATCGCGTCATCGCCGATCACCTGCGCTCGACATCGTTTCTCATCGCCGATGGCGTCCTGCCGTCGAATGAAGGGCGCGGTTACGTGCTGCGCCGGATCATGCGCCGCGCCATGCGCCATGCCCATCTCATCGGCGCGAAGGATCCGTTGATGTTCCGGCTTGTTCCCGCACTCGTCGCGGAGATGGGCACGGCCTATCCGGAGCTGGTGCGCGCACAGCCACTGATCACCGAGACCTTGAAGCTGGAGGAAATCCGTTTCCGCGAAACGCTGGTGCGCGGGCTCAAGCTGCTCGATGAAGCGACGGGACGTTTCAAAAGCGGCGACAAGCTCGGCGGCGAGACGGCGTTCAAGCTCTATGACACTTACGGCTTCCCGCTCGATCTGACCGAAGATGCCTTGCGCGCGCGCGGCATTGGCGTGGATGTCGAAGGCTTCAACACCGCCATGCAGAAGCAGCGCGAGGAAGCGCGCAAGGCATGGACGGGTTCCGGTGAGGCGACGGACGAGAAGATCTGGTTCGAGTTGCGCGATGAACTCGGCACCACGGAATTCCTCGGCTACGACACCGAGGAAGCCGAAGGAAACATCGTCGCAATCCTGAACGAAGGAAAACGCGTCAAATCCGCCGTTTCCGGCGATACGGTGCTGTTGCTCACCAACCAGACGCCGTTCTATGCCGAATCCGGCGGGCAGGTCGGTGATCAGGGCGCGATCTTCTCCGGCAAGGGTGCACAAGGCGCGGTCACCGACACACAGAAGCACAACGGACTGCATGTGCATGTCGTGCGGGTCACCGGCGGCGAATTCCATCTCGGGGACGCGGTGGAGCTGCGCGTCGACGGCGAGCGGCGCCGCGCGACGCGCGCCAACCATTCGGCCACGCATCTTCTTCACGCCGCGCTGAAGCGCGTGCTGGGACCACATGTCAGCCAGAAGGGCTCGCTGGTCGCGCCGGATCGGCTGCGCTTCGACTTCGCCCACCCCAAGGCCGTCACACAGGATGAGCTGGACCGCATCGAGAACCAGGTGAACGCGGTGGTGCGCCAGAACTCCGACGTCTCCACGCGGCTGATGCCGACCGATCAGGCGATCAAGGCCGGCGCCGAAGCGCTCTTCGGCGAGAAATACGGCGATGAAGTGCGCGTGCTCACCATGGGCGACGACGCCGACGCGTCGAACAAATCCTATTCGGTGGAAGTGTGCGGCGGCACCCATGTGCGCCGGCTGGGTGATATCGGAATCTTCACGATCCTCGGCGAGAGCGCCGTCGCGGCCGGCGTGCGCCGCATCGAGGCGCTGACATCCGAAGGCGCGCGGCGCTGGCTGTCCGACCAGGCGGAGCTTGCGCGCGAAGCGGCGGCAGCGCTCAAGACCAGTCCTGCCGAGCTGCCCGCGCGCGCGTTGGCGCTGGCCGAGGAACGCCGAAAGCTGGAGCGCGAACTCGCCGACGCAAAGAAGGCACTGGCACTGGCGGGGCCTTCGCGCGGCGATTCCGGCGATGCCGCAAGGGATATCGCGGGCATGAAGACCGTGCTTCGCGTGGTTGACGGCGTGAACGCGAAAGACCTGAAAGGTCTCGCCGACGACGCCAAGACGAAGATCGGCTCCGGCGTCGTCGCCTTCGCCGCCGTGGCGGACGGTCGCGCATCGCTTGTGGTCGGCGTGACGGACGATATGACCAAGCGCGTCAGCGCCGTCGATCTTGTCAAGCTCGGAGCCGAAGCGCTTGGCGGCAAGGGCGGCGGCGGCAGGCCGGACATGGCGCAGGCCGGCGGTCCCGACGGCGCCAAGGCCCAAGCTGCGCTGGATGCCATCGCCAAGCGGCTCGGCGAACTCGCGCCCGCATGAAGCGTCCCAGGCACGCGCCGGAGACCTTGCGCCGGCGCGCCTACATTGTGCTCGAAGGCGGGCGCGCGAGCGGTTGGCTCGGCGGCATCGTCGAGGCGGGGCTCATCCTCCTCATCGTCGCCAACGTGGTCGCCTTCTCGCTCCAGAGCATGCCGTCCATAAGCCAGATGCATGAGCGCGAGCTGGCGCTGTTCGAGGTTGTCTCGGTCGCGATCTTCGCGGCCGAATATCTGCTGCGTCTGTGGGTCTCCGCAGAAGAACCCATCGTCGCCGAGAAAGGCGAAGTGACCGGCCGCCTCTATGCCGCCACCCGGCCGATGATGGTGATCGACTTTTTCGCCATCGCGCCGGCCATCGTGCAGTTCTTCGTGCCGTTCTTCGACCTGCGCGTGCTGCGGCTCATCCGGGTCCTGCGGTTGCTCAAGATCGCGCGCTACTCGCCCGCGCTGACAACACTGGGCGATGTAATCGTGGAGGAGCGCCACGCGCTGTTCGGCACAGTGCTTCTGCTCCTGTGCGCGATGATGTTCGCCGCCGCCGCCATGCACGCCGCCGAAGGCACGGTGCAGCCGAAGATCTTCGGCACGATCCCCGATTCCATGTGGTGGGCGATCGCGACGCTGACGACGGTCGGCTACGGCGATGCGGTGCCGGTCACGGCGATCGGCCGCATGATTGCCGGCGTGACGATGATCGTGGGCCTGGGACTGTTTGCGCTGCCCGTCGGCATCGTTGCCACCGGATTTGTCAGCAACATCCACAAGCGCGATTTCGTCGTCACCTTCGGAATGCTGGCGCGGGTTCCGCTGTTCAAGGATTTCGACGCGCAGATCGTGGGCGAGATTCTCGACCACCTTCATTCGCACGCTGTCGGTCCCGGCGCCATCGTCTCGGCCCAGGGCGAGCGCGCCCACGCCATGTATTTCATCGTCTCCGGCGCCGTGGACGTGAAGCTCCCACAGCGCAGCCTGCATTTCGGCGCGGGAGCTTTCTTCGGCGAGCTGGCCCTGCTGCACGAAACCATGCGCGCGGCCAGCATCGTCTCGGTCACGAACACGCGCCTGCTGGCGCTCTCCACCAGCGATTTCGAGACCCTTGTGCGTCATCATCCGGAACTGGCCGAACGGATCCAGCGGAATGCCGCCAGGCAGGTCGAGGACCTCGCCATCGCGGGCGGAATCTCCGATGCCGAAATCGCGGCCGCCAGGAAAGTGCGCGCGGAAGCCTCGTCGTGACCGCCGCGCGCGCCTTGCCTAGGGCGTGAAGTAGATCGCGATCTTGTTGCCGGTGGGATCGCGCAGATAGGCGCCATACCAGCTTTGCTTCTCCGGCGGGCGGAAGCCCGGCGCGCCCTCGTCGCTGCCGCCATGGCTCAATCCGGCCTTGTGGGCCGCATCCACCCTGGCTTTCGAATCCGTCTTGAAGGCGATCATCATGCCGTTGCCGAAGGTCGCGGGCTTGCCGTCGAAGGGCGGGCAGACGAAGACGCCGTTGTCGTCGCTGCCTTTCGGCCCGTAGCCGATCCACCCGCCGTCCGAGAATTTGCGCTCCTCGCCGATGGCGCCGAACACCGCGTCATAGAACTTGCCCGAGGCTTCGGTGTCCCTGGCCCCGATGGTGACGTATCCGATCATCTGTTCTCTCCTGGAAGGCGCCGAACCTCGCGAAGGCGCCCCGAATTGATTTGCGAATTAAGGGGGGTACCCCCCTCCCCCCTCCGAACTGCCGGTTGGGGACCGCCCGTGGAAGATAGCTCCTGCTTGGAACGAAACAAGAACATAAATACCACAGGGGCATTGCAATCGCTGCATGCCCTGAGAACCGCCGGATGCACTTGGAGAAAATTGCGGCCGGCAAAGGTTCAGCTTTTTCGCGCCAGCGAATCCGCCACCACCCATGCCACGCCGACCAGGATCACGCTCGTTGCGATTTCGGTCCAGCCGAAGAACGTGGACCTCGCGAGCAGTCCCGGCGCCAGCGCGAACACCGTGAAGATCGCGTACATGACGGCAAGCAGGATGGCGGCGAGACGCGCGCGGATATTCGCGATGATGGCGAGGCCGCCGGCGATGTGGAACACGCCGGTGGCGTAGCCCCAGAACAGCTGGCCGGGCGGCAGCCATTTCGGAATCAATGGCGCGGTCAGGTTCATGTAAACGAAATGCGCGCCGCCGAAGAAGATGGCGCAGATGCCGAACGCGATCTGCGCGATGCGGATGAACCGCGCGGCTCTCGCAGCATCCAGACGTGCGAAGCCGGCCCATATGATGAAGGCGCCGGCCGTGATGGCGATCTCTTCCGCCATGCTGTCATAGGCGCCATAGACACCGAGATTGCGCAGAAGAAGGCGGCCGTTCATCAGCAGCACGACGATGATGCCATAGTAGAGGGCAAGCGCCGCCGCGGCCCACATCGCGGTCTTGCGCCATTCCAGCGCGATGCCCGAGACCAGCATGAAGATCGCTGCGACGTAGGCCAGCGCGGTGCGCGCGGGGAAAGTTTTGGGAACGGGTTGGCCGCCGTGGAAATCGCCCCAGATCAGGCAGATCACCGCGAGCGCGATGATGCCAAGCCCATAGACCCGCCAGCCGAATGTCTTTTCCGCCATCGTGACTTCCCCCCGTCCGATGGTGTCGATCCTAGCGTCGTTCCGCTTGCCTGTGTGGCGCGCGAGGGGCCGGTCACCGCGATGTGAAGCGCATCAGAGCGCCGGATCGGTGATCGCCACCATCAGCCCCGCGGCCTGGGCGAGCTTGTCGATCTGTTCCGGCGGCAGGCGTGCGATGGCCCTGGTGAGGCGCGCCAGCCGGCGCCGGCGGCCCGCTTCCATGAGCGCGCGGCCCTTGCGGGTGAGGGAGATCTCGGACGAGCGGCGGTCCAGCGGCTTGCGCGCAACAAGCTCCAGCCGCTCCAGTTCGCTCACCAGCTGCGACATGGTCGGCGGCTTCACCTGTTCGGCGGCGGCGAGCGCGCCCAATGTCTGCGGCCCGCCAAAGGCCAGCACCGACAGCACCGAAAGCTGTGCGCCGGTCACGCCGGAAGCCGCGTCTTCCTTGCGCACATAGCGCAGCAGGCGGATGGCGGCGGCATGAAGCTGGTCGGCCACCTGTTCGGTGCGCATGGAGGGCTTGGCCACTTGACTCGTTTCCCGATAGTTAGGTAACCTAACAATGTGCAGACCTAATGGTAGGCCGCCGCGTGGCGGCGGCAAAGGGGAGGTGGCGATGGCAACGCTCGCAGGACGCAAGCTGGTGCAGGTGGCGCTGACGGTGAAGGATCTTGACCGCGCCCGCGTCTTCTATCGCGACACGCTCGGGCTGCCGCTGATGTTCGAGGCGGGACACATGCTGTTCTTCGACATTGGCGGGCAGCGGCTGATGGTGGGGCTCGCCGAACATCCGGACAGGCCGGTGGGCCGCGGCACCTACATCTATTTCGATGCGCCGGACGTCATGACCTTGCGCGAGGACCTGAAGGCGAAGGGCGTGGAACTGATCGGCAATGTCGAGACGCTTCAGCGCACCGGCACGCACGAGCTCAAGCTTCAGTTCTTCAAGGATCCCGACGGCAACGAGATGGGCCTGATGGGGATGGTGCCGAAGGCCGCCTGAACCAGAAGCGCAGCAGCCCTGCTTCACTACAGGTCGAGATGGCCGCGCAGGCGCCGCGTGGCATCGACGGCCCGCGAAATTTGCGCCGATGCCGAATGCAAAAGCTGGGCATCGGAACGCGTTTGTCCGGGCGGGTCGTCCAGAGGGAGCGCTCGCTGCGGCGCGCAGTTCTCCATCCGCTGCTCGAGCACGCCGATGTAGTTCATCGCCGCCTGCAGTCCGTCGACCAGATCTGCATAGGTCCGCGCGGCAGGCCCATCGTCTGCCATGAATGCTCCAGACGGCGCGAAGTCCACTGGTCGGTCGACCCGACTGGATTGCATCGGCAGGCCCGCGCCTATTGATCATAATTTTCACGCCGGTGCGCGACGGGTTCAGTTCGATATCGAACACAACGGAGCGGTTCCAGCAAACTTTCCGAAGGGCCGCCACGCGGAAAGGCGGGCTTTTTACGATTGCGGGCCCCGTGCCGGGTTGAACAGGCGCTCATTGTTGCGGCGGTCGGCTTCATAGCATTCGCAGGCATTCGCCCGCAGCAGGTCCCGGTCCCGCACGACGATATGGCCGCGGCCATTGTGGATGGCGCCGGCCTTCTGCAATGCACTGGCGGCCAGCGAAGCGCCGGAACGCTGAACGCCGAGGCTCAAGGCGAGGGATTCATGTGTCAGCGGCAAGGTCTCCGAACCGGTGTTGTCCTGGGCGGTAAGCAGCCAGCGGCACATGCGCTTCTTCAACGGGTGCAGCCGGTGACACGCTGCGTTCTGCGCGAAACTGGTCAGCAGATAGAACGTGTAGCGTTCGACGATGTCGCGCACCGCCGCGTTCCCGTCCCATTCCGAACGCAGCACGCCGGGATCGACCGAATAGGCGGTGCCCCGGATACGCACTACGGTGTCCCAGATGGCCTTTTCGATCCCGAACATGCGGAAGACGC
The DNA here is from genome assembly GCA_035465595.1 of Rhizomicrobium sp. Lineage (GTDB taxonomy): Bacteria > Pseudomonadota > Alphaproteobacteria > Micropepsales > Micropepsaceae > Rhizomicrobium. Next base: position 14,465 of record DATIVW010000344.1, read on the forward strand.
CGATGATGTCGGAATTTCCGTATGTCCCGATTTCAACCGAGCGCCCATCCTGCATGGATTTCATCACCGAGACGAATCCGCGGTTGATGAAATAGATGCGCCGGATCGGCGTGCCCGTGCGATGGAGCGTCGATCCCGGCAGCAGCTCCGTCTGCTCCAGCCGCGCCTCCAGCCGTCTCTGAATGGTCCTGGGCAAGGCTTCCAGCAGGCGATTGATCGCCCGCTCGCCATCCCCGTCTGCATTGGCCATGTGCCGGAAAAGTCCTGCTCTATTCCAGGGTCGCGGTCCGGGTCCACATAGATAACTCCCTTGTGGGGCCCGGGTTCAACTGCTGCGTGAAGGAATCACGCAAGCAATCCAGCGGTTTTCCGCGGGAATTGTCAGTGCGAATTCAGACAATAGGGCGTGGCGACTGGCGTGGGAGGCAGTGCAGGCGGTGAGTCCTGCCGCATCCTTTGGGTTGCCGTGTTGTCCGCGCGGCAGGCAGCATGATCATTGATGCTGGATTGTTCAGAAATGCATCGGCCGGAATTCAGGTGCGCAGCCACGCCTCGGGCAGCGTCAGCCACGCGCAACGATCCTTGTCCTGTGCGGAGAAGTTCGGCTCCGGCAACGGATCATCCACGAAGCACCCGCCGGCGATGCCGGTGGCATCGGGGAGAAAACCGAAACTCTTCCAATACAGCGTGGTGCCGCAGGCCGCGCAGAAGGAGCGGTCGTATCCCATCTCGCCTTCCTTGGCGTAGACGCGCATCTCGCCGGCTTTGGCGGTCACCTTGTCGTCGGGAAAATAGGCCGACCAGCCGAAGGCGCTGCCCGTGCGCTTCCTGCAGCTCGAGCAGTTGCAGATGCCGTTCAGCACCGGCTCGCCTTCGACGGTGACCGAACAGGCGCCGCAGCAGCAGCGGGCCGTGCGAGTCACGCCATCGCCTTCTTCAGATTCTCGTCGACCTTGTCGAGGAAGCCTTCGGTCGTCAGCCACTTCTGGTCCGGGCCGACGAGAAGCGCGAGGTCCTTGGTCATGTAGCCGGCTTCGACCGTATCGACGCACACCTTCTCCAGCGTGTGCGCGAACTTGTCGAGCTGCGGGTTGTTGTCGAGCTTGGCGCGGTGCGCGAGGCCGCGCGTCCACGCGAAGATCGAGGCGATGGAATTGGTGGACGTCGGCTTGCCCTTCTGGTGCTCGCGATAATGGCGCGTGACGGTGCCGTGTGCGGCTTCCGCTTCCACGATCTTGCCGTCCGGCGTGGTCAGCACCGACGTCATCAGGCCGAGCGAGCCGAAGCCCTGCGCCACGGTGTCGGACTGCACGTCGCCGTCGTAGTTCTTGCACGCCCACACATAGCCGCCTTCCCATTTCAGCGCCGAGGCGACCATGTCGTCGATCAGGCGGTGCTCATAGGTGATGCCGGCGGCCTTGAACCTGGATTCGAATTCCTTCTCGTAGATCTCCTGGAAGATGTCCTTGAATCGGCCGTCATAGGCCTTGAGGATTGTGTTCTTGGTGGAAAGATAGAGCGGGTATTTGCGGTCGAGGGCGTAATTCATCGAGGCGCGCGCGAAATCGCGGATGGAATCGTCGAGGTTGTACATCGCCATGGCGACGCCGCCGCCCGGCGCCTTGAACACTTCCTTCTCGATCACCTTGCCGTCCTCGCCCACGAACTTGATCGAGAGCGTGCCTTTGCCCGGATAGACGAAATCGGTGGCCTTGTACTGGTCGCCGAAGGCGTGACGGCCGATGACGATGGGCTTGGTCCAGCCCGGCACCAGGCGCGGCACGTTCTTGCAGATGATCGGCTCGCGGAAGATCACGCCGCCCAGGATGTTGCGGATGGTGCCGTTGGGCGACTTCCACATCTCGTGCAGGTTGAACTCCTTCACGCGCGCTTCGTCCGGCGTGATGGTGGCGCATTTGACGCCGACGCCGTGCTTCTGGATGGCGTGCGCGGCATCGACGGTGACCTGGTCCTTGGTCGCGTCGCGGTGCTCGACGCCAAGGTCGTAATATTCCAGGTTCACATCGAGGTAGGGCAGGATCAGCTTCTTCTTGATGAGGTCCCAGATGATGCGGGTCATCTCGTCGCCATCGAGTTCGACGACCGTGCCCGTTACCTTGATCTTGTTCATGAAAGGCCCTTCCGCAGTTTGGCTGGCGCGGGGTATAGCGAGGGCCGGAAACGAGGTCAAAGCGGCTCATGAACGCCCCCGCCATCATCCTGTCCCACCCGCAACTGGGCGAGAACATCGGCGCGGCCGCGCGGGCGATGGCGAATTTCGGGCTCTCCGATCTGCGCCTCATCAAGCCGCGCGACGGCTGGCCGAACGAGCGCGCCAATGTGATGGCGGTGGGCGCGTCCTTCGTGCTGGACGACACGTGCGTGTTCCCCACGCTGCAGGAAGGCATCGGCGATCTGCAATTCGTTCTGGCCACGACGGCGCGCAACCGCGGTTTCGCCAAGCAGATTTACACGCCCGAGGCGGGAGTGAAGCTTCTTCGCGCGGCGCTGGCGCGCGGCGAGCGTTGCGGCATCCTCTTCGGCAACGAGCGCACGGGGCTGGAGAACGACGAAGTCTCGCTCGCCAGCGCGGTCATCACCGTGCCGACATCGGAGGAATTCTCCTCGATCAATCTGGGGCAGGCGGTTCTTCTGATCGCCTATGAATGGTTCAAGTCCGGCGATGCGACGCCTGCCTATCGTCTTGAGCACGGCCCGAACGCACAGAAGGCGACGCGCGAGGAGATGTTCCAGCTTTTCGAGCATCTGGAAGGCGAGCTGCTCGCCAACGGATTTCTCTATCCGCCGGACAAGGCGGAGACGATGATCCGCAACATCCGCCAGATGCTCTCCCGCGCGGAGTTCACCGACCAGGAAGTGCGCACCCTGCGCGGCATCATCGTGGCGCTGGCGCAGGGCAAGCACCGCAAGCGGGGAACGGCGAAATCATGAGCATTGCGAGAGAATTCGTGGGACTGGCGTCCGCCACATCGGTGCGCGCGGGCGCCGGCGGCTTTCCCTGCCAGGGCCTTTACTGGACGCCGCAGGGCAAGCGCCCGAAAGTTGCGCTCATCGCCACGCACTACAATGTCGATTTCGCCGAGCATTATTCCGCCTCCTATTTCGCCGAGCGCGGTTTCGGCTTTCTCGGCTGGAACACGCGCTTTCGCGGCGCCGAGGATCTCTTCCATCTCGAGCACGCGCTGATCGACATCGGCGCGGGCGTCTCGTGGCTGCGCGGGCAGGGCGTCGAGCAGGTCATCCTGCTCGGCAATTCCGGCGGCGGCTCGCTGATGGCAGCCTACCAGGCGGAAGCGACGGCGCCGACTTTGGCCGCAAACGCCAAGGGGGCGATGGCGGATGCGCTCGCAAAGCTCCCCGCTGCCGATCTTTATATTTCGCTGAACGCCCATCCCGGCCGCCCCGAAGTCCTCACCAACTGGATGGACGCGTCGGTGATCGACGAAACCGATCCCGCGAAGACGGATGCCTCGCTTGATCCGTTCAATCCCGACAATGGTCCGCCATACTCCGCCGATTTCATCGCGCGCTACCGCACCGCGCAGGTGGCGCGCAATCATCGCATCACCGCCTTCGTCAAGAAGGAGCTGGCGCGGCTGAACGCGGCGGGCATTCCCGACCGCATCTTCCCGCTCTTCCGCACCTGGGCGGATTTGCGCTTCATGGATCCGGCGATCGAACCCACGGAGCGGCCCTGTCCCGGCTGCTATGCGGGCCACCCGGCGCAGGCGAACAGATCGCCCTTCGGCATCGGCCGTGCCAACACGCTGCGCGCATGGCTGTCGATGTGGAGTCTGGAGACCTCGCAATGCCAGGGGCCGCCGCAACTGGCCAAGCTCGCGGTTCCCGCGCTGGTGGTGCAGAGCAATGCCGACATGGGTGTTTTCCCGTCGGATGCGAAGAAAATCTTCGACAGCATCGGTTCCGAGGACAAGGCGCTGAAATTCCTGCCCGGCGCCCATTATTTCGAGGATTCCGAAACCCACCGCACCCGCGCCATCGAGCTGATGGGCGCGTGGATTTTCGCCCATACCTGACGACTCGCAATTTCGGCCGGGAGTCCCTATATCCCCACACGGAAGTCGGTCGCGGACGAGTGCACTCGCGAACCCGGTCAGGTCCGGAAGGAGGCAGCCGTACCGAATCCGCCTCGGGTCGTGGCCGGCTTCCACCTTCTCCACAGCTAACGCCTGAATCCGCGCG
>DATIVW010000345.1:0-2386 GCA_035465595.1 Rhizomicrobium sp.
ATGTCGTACGTCCCCGCTGGACTACACGAACGGCGTGCAACACACTTTAAGGCTCACGTCCTAATTGCAGGTTAATTGGGCGGAAGGGGCAAGAAAGCTGGAAATAAAAGTAGTAGATTTATCAAAGTCTAAGTCAACCAATACTGTCTTTGGCGCGCAAGTTCATGATCTCGCTCCGCCCGACTTTCCGGACAAGTGAGCAGCATCCCAAGCAAGATGGGATCTATCGAGAATGCAGGCCTTGATCGCCTCCCCGGAAAAGACACACATGGAACCCAGTGGCTAATGCGTCGGCATGCCTCCGGGCGGGCCTTTCGGAACGGGTTTCGCCGCGGGCTTGGCCTTCGGATGTGCCTCGTCCCATGCCGCATGCGCCTGGTCCAGGATGTAGGCCTTGATCGCAGCCGCATCGTTCTTCGTCAGGATGTCCTTGAACGACGCCATGCCGTTGTCGGCCAGGGCCCCGCCCAGAACGATGTCGTCGAACGACGCCCATGTGCCCTTCTGCATCAGGCGCAAATCGGGCACCTCGCCTTCGGACTGCGCGAAGTAGCCGTGACAGACAAGGCATGTGCGGTGATAGAGCGTGAAGCCCTTGGCAATCATCGCGGCATTCGCCGTCTGCACCGGCGGCTCTTCCGGCGGCGTGCCTTCGGGCGCCAGCGCGGCCACTTGCTGCTTGCCGCCGAGCTTGAAGACGAAGAGACGGCCCTGGTCGGTCTTGTATTTCGACAGCGCAGCGTTCGGATCCTTGAACGCGGCCATGCCGCCCGCGCCGCCCCAGCCTGCGAGCAGCGCGATATATTGCTGGCCGTCGATCATGTAGGACATCGCGGGCGCAAGGATTCCGGTCTTCAGGTCGATGCTCCAGAGCCTCGCGCCGGTCTTCGCGTCGTAAGCGGTGAAATTGCCATAAGCATCGCCGCCGAACACGAGCCCCCCGGCCGTGGACAGCAATCCGCTATTCCACGCTCCGCCCATCTGCACCTGCCACACTTCCTTTTGCGTAACCGGATTCCAGGCCTTGATGAATCCGACGGACGGCGCGGGCGCCTTGCCCGCCTTGACCATGTCCAGCACGGCCTGCGACAGCGCGGCGAAGTCCACGCCAAGGTTCCAGGCACCGTGGCGATATTTGAAATCCTTCTGGCCGACATAAAGTCCCGCTGCGTCCATCGCCGGGATGTACACGAGGCCTGTCTGCGGGCTGTAGGTCATCGGTTGCCAGTTGTGCGCGCCCGTCGCGGCCGGATAGACCACCGCCATCTTCTTGGTGTAGCGCGCATCCGGTTCCTCGACGGGGCGCCCGGTCTTGAGGTCGACGCTCTTGGCCCACGTCACCGTCGCGAACTTCTGCGCGCTGATGAGTTTTCCGGTGGCACGGTCGAGCACGTAGAAGAATCCGTTCTTCGGCGCGTGCATCAGAACATGACGCGTCTGCCCGTCGATCTTCAGGTCGGCCAGCACGACGTCGGCGGTGGAATCGAAATCCCAGGTGTCGCCCGGCGTCGTCTGGTAGGCCCAGGCGAACTGGCCGGTCTTGGCGTGCAGCGCGACGACGCTGGACAGGTAGAGATTGTCGCCGCCCTTGGGCGAACGCAGCTCGCGGTTCCACGGATTGCCGTTGCCGGTGCCGAAATAGACAAGATCGAGCTGCGGATCGTAGGCCATGGAATTCCAAGGCGCGCCGCCGCCGCCGATCTTCCAGAACTTGTATTTTCCGGTGGTGTCCCACGTCTTCAGCGCGGCGGTGAGCGCGGCGTTTTCCTGCGGCTTTGAAGGATCGCCCGGCACGACATGGAAGCGCCAGACCTTCTTTCCGGTGTTCGCGTCGAACGCGCTGACATAGCCGCGGCTGTCATATTCGGCGCCGCCATTGCCGATGACGACCAAGCCGTCGAACACGCGCGGAGCGCCGGTGATCGTGTAGGTGTGGGCGTGGTTCTCGACCGTGTCGATCGTCCACAGCATCTTGCCGGTCTTTGCGTCGAGCTTGACCAGCCTTCCGTCGAGCGTGCCGACATAGACCGCGCCCTTCCACAGCGCGACGCCGCGGTTGACGACGTCGCAGCAGGCGAAGCGTCCGGTCGCGCCCGGCACCTTCGGATCGTACTGCCAGATCTCCTTGCCGGTTTTCGCGTCCAGCGCGATCACCTTGCTCCACGGCAGGGTGATGAACATCACGCCGTCGGAAACGATGGGCGTCGCTTCGAGGCCGCGCACGCTGTAGGTGCGGTATTCCCATGCCACGCCGAGGTTCTTGACGTTGGTGGTGTTGATCTTGTCGAGCGGCGAGAAGCGCTGTTCCGAATAGGTGCGGCCGTGGCTGAGCCATTCGCCGGGATCGGCATCCGCGTTCGCGATCTTCGCGCCGTCGACACTCGCG
>DATIVW010000346.1:0-10628 GCA_035465595.1 Rhizomicrobium sp.
TCAGGAAAACCTACATCGCGACGAGGTTTTCGCGTCTCGCCCAATCGAAACCGCTTGCGAGTCCGCGTTCGAAACGGTCGAACATCTCGTCGATCTCGCTTTCGCTGATGATCAGCGGCGGACACAGCGCGATGCGATCCCCCATCAGCGGACGTGTGATAAGGCCTTCCGCTTCGATAAATTTGGCGAATGTCGGCGCCACGGCTTTCGCCGGATCGAACGTGCCTTTCGTCTTCTTGTCGGAGACGAGCTCGATGCCGCCGATAAGCCCGACGCCCTGCGTCTCGCCCACCATCGGGTGCTCTGCGAGCCTGGAAAGGCGCCTCTGGAAGCGCGGGCCCACCTTGCGCACATGCCCCAGGATGTCGCGCTCCTGATAGATCTCGATGGTCTTCAGCGCCACGGCGCTGGCGACCGGATGGCCGGAATAGGTGAAGCCGTGGCCCAGCGTTCCGATCTTGCCGGACTCCGCTTCGATGATGTCGCACAGTTCCGGCGAGATCATCACCGCGGCGATGGGCAGGTAGGCCGACGACAGCGCCTTGGCCACCGTCATCGTGTCCGGCTGGAAGCCGAAGGTCTCGCAGCCGAACCAGTTGCCGGTGCGCATGAAGCCGGTGATGACTTCGTCGGAGATCAGCGGAATGCCGTGTTTCGCGAGCACCTTGCCGATCGCCGCGAAATAGCCTTTCGGCGGCAGGATCACGCCGCCCGCGCCCTGCAGCGGCTCGGCGATCATGGCGGCGATGGTGTCAGGGCCTTCGCGCTCGATCAGCGCTTCCAGGTTCTTCGCCATGCGCGCCGAGAATTGTTCTTCGCTCTCGCCGGCTTCCGCCGCCCGATAATAATGCGGGCAATCGGCGAACTTCACGAACTCCAGCGGCAGATCCCAGCTGCGATGGTTTCCCGGCAAGCCGGTGAGGCTGGCGCTGGCAATGGTCACGCCGTGATAGGCCTTGTTGCGCGAAATGATCTTCTTCTTCTTCGTGTTTCCCCGCGCGTTGTTGGCGTACCAGAACAGCTTTACCTGCGTGTCGTTCGCTTCCGATCCGGAATTGGCGAAGAACACCTTGCCGGTGTGGAACGGCGAAACCTCCTTCAGCTTCTCGGCCAGCGCGATGGCCGGCTCATGGCTGCGCCCCGCGAACAGATGGCCGTAGGCGAGCTTGCGCATCTGTTCGGCCGCGACATCCGCCAGCACCGCATCGCCCCAGCCCAGCGCCGTGCACCACAGGCCGGACATGCCTTCGATGTAATCCTTGCCGTGATCGTCGTAGACGAACACGCCCTTGCCGCGCTCGAAGATCACCGGCCCCGTCTCGCGATGCTTCATGAGGTTGGTATAGGGGTGCAGGATCGATTGCACATCGCGCATCTGGGTGTTGGAAAGAGGCATCGGTTTCACTCGCTGCTGGAATACGGGATCACACGTATAGCAGAACGGGAGAGGGCGACGCATCCTGCCTGCCTGTGTTGCGTTTCGGGAGCGCTGCATGCTGTTTGCCGACCGGGGGCGCGCCATGGAAGCGTTCTCACGACTTCCACTAACCGTTTCAAATGGCAAACTTGCGGAATACTGGCTCTCCCTTTGGAGCGGCAACCGGCTGCCGCAACGCTCGCAACTTTCGCCCGCACGCATAAAGGAGCTGCTGCCCGGCATCGGCATCTTCGAAGTGCGCGCCGGAGAAAGCAGCCGCTGCCGCCTTGCGGGCACTGCCATCCAGCGCGCGCTCGGCCGCGAGATCTCCGGATGCGACTGGCGCAGCTACACGCCCGACAGCCAGCAGGCCGAACGCCTCCATCGCAATACCGCCATCGCCAGGGGCGCGGTTGGGATCGGGATCCGCAATGGACGCGCGGGGATCACGCAGGAGTTGATGCTTCCCTTCGCCGACGACACCGAAGACGGCGCGCGCCTCATCCTCTTTCATCTCGACTGGCGGCCGGAAGACACGTTGAACAACGGCAAGACGGTGCTGGCGGTGCCGGTGGCCGATCAGTTTCACACCGTCCCGCTGATCGCTGCGCGCTAACGCTTCATCGGCACGAGCTTCACGGTCGAGCTCGCCTTGGCCAGCACCGTCCCGGCTTCATTCAGCAGCCGCGCTTCCAGAAAGCCCGTGGAGCGGCCCATGCGCTCGATCCACGCTTCGGCGACGATGAGGCCCGGCCCCGCGGACGCGAGGAAGCTCACCTTGATCTCCAGCGACAGCAGGTTCTGCTCGTAGTTGGATTTGGAGAGCACGACATTGGCCATGGCCATGTCGAGCCAGCCGGTGACGAACCCGCCCTGCACGATGCCGCCGGAATGGCACATGTCCATGGTGGCGCGGAAATGCAGGACCGCGCGGCCCGATTGCGCGCCGTTGTCCACGACACCTTCCAGGCCCAACAGCCTTGCCACGCCCGTGGGCTTGCGCTCGTCAACTTCGGACATCGTTCGCTCCGCTTACGAAGCGAGAATGCGGTGGATCGGCCTGGCGAGCAACCACGCCAGCACGCCGCCGGCGGCCGAGATACCGCCTTCCAGCGCCCAGAAGCTCGCAGGTGCCATGTGCTCGTAGAACGAGCCGATCCAGCCCACAATGATGTTCGATACGAACAGGGACAGAAATGCCGCGCCGATCAGCGTTGCTTTCCACCCCGTCGGCGCTGCGCGGGAGATCAGCGCCAGCAAGGGTGGCCAGTAATAGAGGAAGGCGATGCCCAGCAGGACGTCGTAAAGCGCGGGATAGATCGCGGGCACGCGCGCGCTGATCACGCAGCCGATCACCAGCAGGAAATTCGCGACGGCCGCCATGAGGGCGCCCTGCGAAATCTTCATCACCTCGCCCGGCTCGCCGCCGTGCTTTTCCTGCCATTTCCACAGCGCGATCAGCACGGGCACGAACACGATGCTGATGAAGGGATCGATGGAATTGAACCAGGATGTCGGGATGCGGAAACCGAAGAAATCCAGGTTCACATGCGCGTCGATCCACACCAGGTTCATGTTGGTGTTCTGGTAATAGGCGACGGACTGGAACACGGTGAGCGCCATCGTCACCGCCAGCGCAGCGATGATCCGGAGCTGCTTGGCGTCCAGCGGCGCGCGCACCGCCTGCGTACGGTTGGCCGCCGGCGTTTCCTCCGTCAGAGTGCGATATCCGGCGAGGTAAGTGGCAAGGCCGGTGAGCATCAGGATGCCGGCAAGTCCGAAGCCCGCATGCCAGCCATAAAGCTGCGCCAGCAATCCGCAGATCAGCGGGCCCAGCGTCGCGCCGACATTGATGCCCATGGAGAAGATGGAGTAGCCGCGCGTGCGCCCGGGGCCGTCGTCTTCCGCATAGAGCTGGCCGACCTGCGTGGAGATGTTGCCCTTCAGCAGGCCGCAGCCGGTAATGAGCAGGAACAGCGCCAGAAGGAAGGACTGGTCGAATGCCATGGCGATATGGCCGCCGCTCATCAGAACGGCGCCGATCATCACCGCGTTGCGCCGCCCCAGCCAGCGGTCGGCGATGAAGCCGCCGAACACCGGCGTGAAATAGACGAAGCCGGTGTAGAGGCCATAGATCTGCGAGGCGAGCGCCAGCGTGCTCATCGGCCCGAAGATCGACTCCAGCCCGCTGCGGAATGCCGCGAAACCCGCGACATGCTCGATATGCCCGGGCAGGAACAGCGCCTGGCTCATGTAGAGCACCAGAAGCGCCGTCATGCCGTAATAGGAGAAGCGCTCCCACGCTTCGGTGAAGGCAAGATAGGCGAGCGCCCTGGGTTCGCCGAAGAAGGTGCCGGACTTTCCAAACGGAGACGCTTGCGCGATGTCAGCCATGTGCCGCCCGTTTCAATTCCGATGTCTCAGCCTCGGAAAGATCGAGCCCGGATGCAATGGCAAATTGTTGCCGCGCGCCGGCCGCATCGCCCGACCACAGCAGCGCCTCGCCCCATTTGAGATGCAGGCGGCCCCAGCGCGGGGCGTATTTGTCCGCTTCCTCGAACTTCGCCAGCGCAAGGTCGGAGCGGTTCTTCGCGATCAGCGCCTCGCCCCACATCTCCAGCGGATCGGCGAAGTGCGGACCTTTCCTGTTCGCGCTTTCGAACTTGACGATGGCGCCGTCGATATCGCCTTTCGCCCTCAGCATCGCGCCCCAGTCATTGTCGGGAAAAGGAATCGAAGGCGCCTGCGCCGACGCCACGGCGTACCAGTGCGCCGCTTCATCCCAATCCCTGCGCATCGTTGCAAGCTCGCCGCGCACACGCACGCAGATCAGGCAATCCAGCGGCGTCTTCGCGATCAACGCCTCCGCACCCCTCATGTCGCCGGTATGCGCGAGTGCCTCCGAGGCATAGGGCCAGATATCGCGCGCGAATGTTTGCCTTGTATATTCGGCATTGAACGGCGGCGGCGGATCGGGGATCAGAAGATGCTCCATGCCGGCCTTCAACGCGAGGATCTCCGGCCAATCCTGAAACGAAGCAAGGATTGGCGCGTCCGAACTGCCTGCCGCCACTTTGGCGAATGCAGAAACCGGTTCGATGCGCCGCGCCCATTGCCACCGCGCGCGTCCTGTTTCATGCAGGGAACCCAATTCGTAGGCAATCTTGTGGTTGGTGAACTCCGCAATGCCCGCATAATCGGGAAGCGAGGATGCAGCCTCTGCATTGTGCAAGGCCGTTTCGAAGTCGCCGCTCAAGTCCGCAAGGTTGGAGGTTATCGACGGCAGGCTGATATTGCGCGCGCGATCCGTCATGCCGCCATTGCCGGCGCTCAACAGGGCAATCGCCTTGCGCAGCGGCGCAATTGCCGCTTCATCGTGGCCGAGAGTGACTTCTTCACCGGCGATGTTCTGATATGCCAGCGCGAAGTCCGGCACGATCGGAATGGCTTTTCGACTGATCGCCGGGGCGTGAAGCGGATCCATCCGCTCGGCCAAAGTACCGATACCCATATAGGACCAGGCTTTGTCGAGCGGCGTGCCGGTCGCCGCCAGACGGTACAATATGGCCTGAACCTCGAGGCGATTCCTGTCGGGGCCGATTGCAACCAGATACATTGCGTAGCGATAGGGCTGGGTGCGCGCGTAGATCGCTTCCGCCGCCTTCTGCACGACGCTGTCCAGATCGGCTTCGCTGCCGCGCACGATATCTCCGGATTGGCCCGTCGTACGCACGGTCATCGCGATACCCCGCGATGTGCGATAGACCTCGCCAGAGATGCGCTTTTCATGTCCGAACCACGACACGAGCAAACGGTAGAACTCGCCGATGGACATGCCTGTGTCGGGGATCTGCACCTTGACGTCGTCGCCCAAATTCGAGGCATACGAACTTGCGGGCCTGCTCGTCTGCGCAGCGTCCTGAATCGCGGCCAGCCTGTCCTGCACCTGCGATGCGATCACTTCTCCGGTGAGGCCGCGCGCGGCCATGTCGGGCGGCACGCTGAACGCCTGGATGACGAGGCTGTCTTCATGCGCTGCTTTCCACAAAGTCACGCAGATCAGTCCGACCAGCGCCAGCACGACGAATGCCGCGCTGAGTTCAAAAGTCAGTTTCATCACATCACTGACATGGCGCACGCGCAGCGACCAATGGCGCAGCGCATCCTCGCGTTCAAGATCGGCGATCTGCAACTCGGTAAGCCGCGTCTGCTTCTCCAGATACGCGGCCGCACGCGGATCAAGCGTGCCGTGTGCGCCGAGAGCGAGCGCCTCGGCGGCGTTCCCGTTATCGGGGGCGGGCGAATCTTCAGCCATGCGAGACCTTCGCGAATTCGGTTTTCTCCCGCGGTGCCATGTCGAGCGTGACGGCGATCGCAAACTGCTTCTTCGCCTCGTCGCGCATGCCGGACCACAACAGCGCCTCGCCCCATTTGAGATGCAGACGGCCCCAGCGCGGGGCGTATTTGTCCGCTTCCTCGAACTTCGCCAGCGCGAGGTCGGAGCGGTTCTTCTCGATCAGCGCTTCTCCCCACATTTCCAGCGGATCGGCGAAGTGCGGGCCTTTCTGCCTTGCGACTTCGAACTTAGCTATCGCGCCGTCGAGATCGCCCTTTGCCGTCAACATCGCACCCCAATCGGCATAGGCGAACGGGATCGACGGCGCCTGCTTCACGGCATCGGCGAACCAATATGCTGCGCCGCGCCAATTCCTTTGTAGCGCGGCGATCTGCCCCCGTGCGCGAACGCAGTTGTAGCAATCGCGCGGCGTCGCGTTGATTGTGGCCCAGGCCGTCGCGAAATCGCCCTGCCTTGCTTGCGCTAGCGCGAGAAGCGGCGCGGCTTGCGTCTGCGCGATGAGATCGCCCAACTTTGCGCTATATTGCTGGCTGCTCTTGCAGAACGCGATCCAGTCCTGCGCGTTCATCGCGGCGGCGCGCCAATCCTGCCGCGCGGCGTCCGCATAGGTGCGGGCCTCCGCCACTTCGCCGGCGTCGAGTTGATCAGCTTCCGTTGCCAGCGCGCGCGTGTCCGTAATGGCCGCTGCGATCTGTGCTCGCGCGCCTTTCGGATCGTGCGACAACGCCATCGCCTCGGCATGCGTCAGCAGAGCCTCGGTGGGCGTGACCGTGTAGGACAGCGGCATCCGCGAAAGATCGGCGAAGTCGCCGGTTTCGCGGTCGCCCCAGATCACGCCCAGCTCCTTGGCAAAGAGAAAGCCGGTGCTGGACGGATTGCGCCATGATCCCACATTGTCTTCGCGCCTGAGCGGAACCATTGCGCGCGATTGCTTCAGCACCTCTTCGTCGTGACCCAAGAGGCGCGAGGAGGTGAGCGTTTCCATGTGCTGCGGAATGGCCTTCGGATCGAGGCGGAGCGCCATTGCCATCAGTGTTAGCGAGCGCCGCACGTCGCCGGTGGCGTAACGCAGCATGTTGCCGTAGAGCGCATAGGATTCGGCAAGATCGGCATTGCCCTGCGAGCGCTCGACGTTGCGGCGCGCGGCCGCGATCATCTCCGCGCGCCGTCCCTTGCCGCTCAGATAGAGCACGATGTTGATGGGATCGACGTCCGCGAAAGCCTTCTCGGCCGCCTTCTGCTCCAGTGCATCCAGGTCCTTGCCTGTGTAGGTGAAACTATCGGCGCCACCGAGCGAAACGGTGAGTGCGAGGTTTCCATCCGTGCGCGCGCGAAGATTGCCCGTCAGATGCCGCTCATGCCCGAACCACAATTTCAAATAATTCCAGGCATCCGCGAGCGACACGCCTGTCGCCGGAATCTCAACCTTCACATCGCGCGCATGATCCTCGCTCACATCGTTGGAACGGGCGAGGGAGTTTTCGTTGGCGAAGTCGCGGATGGCGGCGATCTTCGCCGTCATGTCGTCGGCCACCACATTGCCGCTGACGCCGTTCGCCGCAAAAGACGACGGCACGGAAAAGGTGTCCACCACCAGCCCGTCCGCCTGACTTGCGCTCCAGATGGCCCACGCGATGCCGCCGACGACCAGCAGGCCCACCGCCACGGTCATCATCTGCAGCGCACCCTTCATCTGGTCGTTGAACCGCCGCCAGCGCAGATGCGACGTCTCGAACTCGTCGAGCTTGCGGAGATTTTCGATCTGCAGGTCGGCGAGGCGGCTCTGCTTGCGCAGATATTCGCGCGCCTCTTCCGTCGCGCCTTCGGTCGCGCCCGTGGCGTTCATGGCGATATGCGCCGCCATGCCTTCACCGCCGCCGCCGGAGGCGGCATCGCTCTCGCCGTCTTCAGCCATGCCCGCCCCTCAGATGCTTGTCGTACCAGCCGAGATACCGCACCAGCCGATCCTTGAGGTAGCTCGGCACCGTGAGTCCGTGGAACTGGCCGGGATAGACGATGAGCTGGGTGTCGAGGCCCATGCTCTTTTCGGCCTGGTACATCTGCTCGCCATTGTGCAGCGGCACATTCATGTCCGCGTCGCCTCCCAGGAACAACGTCGGCGTCTTGATGCGATCCGCGTGCAGGAACGGGTAGGACACCTTCAACCACGTGGCCGTGTTCTTCCATGGCAGGCCCAGCTCCACTTCATAGTCGTGGACATATTGGTCGTTGCCGTAGCCACCGAGGATGTCGGAGATCGACGCGCCGCTTGTTGCCGCCTTGAAGCGCGTGTCGCTGGCGATGGTGTAGTTCGTGAGCATGCCGCCATAGGACCAGCCGCCAACGCCGAGCCGGCCGGGATCGGCGACGCCGGCCTTCACCGCGTAGTCGACGGCGGCAAGAACGTCCTGCACGTCCGGGCCGCCCCAATCGGCATAGATGCCGGCGCAATATTTCGTGCCGCGCCCCGTCGAGCCGCGCGGATTGGCGGCGACGACGGCATAACCATGTGCCGCGAGCACCTGCCATTCGAACATGAACTCGTCGGCGAATTGCGATTGCGGGCCGCCATGGATTCGCAGGATCGTCGGCAGATGCGCGCCGCCGCCCGGCGGCTTGACCAGGAAGCCGTGAACGTCGGTGCCGTCCTTGCTCCTGAACGCGATCTCCTGAACGGTGCCGAGCTTCACATCCTTCAGCCAGTCATTGCTGTGCGTCACCTGGCGCGGCGCGGATTTTCCGTCCCATGCGAACACTTCGTAAGGCAGCGCCGGGTTTGAGATCAGCAGCGCGAACCGGCCTTTGGCGTGGCTGAAATCGGCGATCACCTCGCGCCCGCCCGCGACGTGCTGCACGGGGCCGCCGTCAATGGACACGCGCGCCAGATATTCGGCGCGATCGTCCTCCACCGAGAACAGGACCGACTTGCTGTCTTCGCTCCATGAGACATTGCCGATATTGCGATCGAGCGCGGGCGTGAGGATCTTCGCCACTCCGCCATTGGCGGGAATGATGGCAAGCTTGTTGGTGGCGTATTCGATCAGCCTGGGATCGCCGCCCTGCCAATAGGCGATGTACTTCCCGTCCGGGCTCCACGCCGGATAGGAGCCGGTGTCGAAGCGCCCCGGCGCGTTGTCCACGCCGGTGTATGTCGTGATCTGTTTGGGCTGCGCGCCTTTCTGCGCCGCGATCGTGTAGATGTCCCAATTGTCCACGCGATCCGCATCCGGATGGCGGTTGCTGGCGAAGGCGATGGACCTGCTGTCGGGCGACCACGCCGGCAGCGCGTCGTCATAATCGCCGCTGGTGATCTGATCGACCTTCCGGCTGGCGACATCCAGGATATAGATGTGATCGCGCAGGTGCCGCAGGTAGCCGGTCACATCCTCCATGAAGTAGTAACGATCGATGACGATGGGCTTGGCCGTCTTGTCGTCGTCATCCTTGCCGTCCTTGTCGTCCGGATCGGGGTCGGTCGCGATGACGGCGATCTTCCTGCCGTCGGGCGACCAGGCATAGTCGGTGACGCCGCCCTTGAAGTCCGTGATCTTCTGCTCCTCGCCGCCGGCGCGGTTCATGAGCCAGATCTGGTCGTTCTTCTTGTCGTCGGTGCGGCCCGACGTGAAGGCGAGCCAGCGGCCATCGGGACTGAAGCGCGGCGAGGATTCGCTTTCCTTCGGCCGGCTGGTGAGCTGCACGCTCTGCGAGCCGTCGAAGCGGACCATCCAGACATGCGTCTCATGCTTGTCGGCTTTCGCGTTCACGCTGCGCACGGTGTAGGCGATCCAGTCGCCTGCCGGCGCGATCTGCGGGTCCTCGACGTCGTGCATCTTGTAGAGATCGTCGGGCGCCAGCGTGCGCTGCGGCGCGGCGTCCGCAACCGTGACAACAAGCAACGCGGCTATCGCCAGTCCGAGAACCGTCTTCATTGGAGTACCCCTGGAAACGACAACAGCCCGGCCGAGCCATCCCGCGGCGATTAGAACGGCTTTGAAAAAGAACGACAAGCGCCGGCGGACTAGCTCCGGCTGAGGCGCGCCAGTTCGGTTCTCTCCGCGGAGGTCAGGTCGAGCGTCTCGGCGACGGCGAATTCCTTTTTCGCGCCCGCCTTGTCGCCGGAATAAAGAAGCGCCTCGCCCCACTTCAAATGCAGGCGCCCCCAATGTGGCGCGTAGGCGTTTGCTTCGCGGAATTTCGCCAGCGCAAGGTCGGAGCGCCTGTTTATCATCAGCGCCTCGCCCCAGCCTTCCAGCGGATCGGCGAAATGCGGGCCCTTCCTGTGTGCGGATTCGAACTTCGCGATCGCGCCGTCGGCATCGCCCTTCTGCAGGAGCATCTGGCCCCAGTCGTTGTCGGCGAAAGGAATGGACGGCGAGCGCGCCGACACCATCGCAAACCAGTAGGCGGCCGCGTCCCAACGATGTTCGATCGCGTCGATCCGTCCGCGCGCGCGCACGCAAAGATCGCAGTCCAGCGCGGTATGCTCGATGCGATTGTTGGCTCCCGCCACGTTTCCGCGCATCGCCATCGCCACCGAGGCAAACGGGCGCACGAACCTCTCCTCGAAGCTGATCGCGGCGGTACCGAGATCCGCAGCCATCACTTCCAGCGTGTCTGCGACGGCGACGACGTCGTTCCAGCGTCCCAGCGCGTAATAGGCGCCCAGCATGATGGCCGTGCGATTCAGGATGACGCCCCTGTCGCTGGTCGGCACATTGTCGGAGATCGCGCCGTGAACGGCCTCGCCGTCATGCAGGAACGCATAGGCGATCATGTCGTTCTGGTGCAGCGTTTCCAGGTAGTTCTCCGTCCCGGGCAGCGCTTCGCCCTGGGCGTCGAGCTTCAGCTGTTCCT
>DATIVW010000347.1:0-2386 GCA_035465595.1 Rhizomicrobium sp.
CCGCAGACCAGCCATCGCCGCGACAAGGGCCGCATGGCTAGCTGATTTATTGAGTTCGGTCGTAACGTACTGGCCGGGGCGGCATCGAATGCCGTCCCGGTTTTTCTTTGAGGCGCGGCGTGGGCAGCATCTACGATTTTACGGCGAAGAACCTGCGCGGGCAGGAGGTGTCGCTGTCCGATTACCGGGACAAGGTGCTGCTCATCGTGAACACCGCCAGCAAATGCGGGTTCACGCCGCAATATGAAGCGCTGCAGACGCTCTATGCCAAGCATGTGGCGCAGGGCTTTTCGGTCCTAGCCTTCCCCTGCAACCAGTTCGGCGCGCAGGAGCCGGAAGGCGAAGAGAAGATCGGCGAATTCTGCGCCACTGTGTTCGGCGCAACCTTCCCGCT
Source organism: Rhizomicrobium sp. (assembly GCA_035465595.1). Taxonomy (GTDB): domain Bacteria; phylum Pseudomonadota; class Alphaproteobacteria; order Micropepsales; family Micropepsaceae; genus Rhizomicrobium. The sequence goes on from DATIVW010000347.1 coordinate 395, forward strand.
CTTTTCCAAGATCGATGTGAACGGCCCGAATGCGCACCCGCTCTACAATTACCTCAAGCAGGAGCAGCCCGGCATCCTGGGCACGCAGCGCATCAAATGGAATTTCACGAAGTTCCTGGTGGGCCGTGACGGCGACGTGGTCGCGCGCTACGCGCCCATCACAGCGCCCGGCGATATCGAAAAGCCGATCAAGAAATTGCTCTAGGCCGCGACGAATGCGTCATCCAGCGCATAGCCGGCCGAGCGCACCGTGCGGATGGGATCGCGAACGCCTTCGACATTGAGCGCCTTGCGCAGCCGCCCGACATGGACGTCCACGGTGCGCGCCTCGACATAGACGTCGGAGCCCCACACCGCATCCAGCAACTGCTCTCTGGAGAACACACGGCCCGGATGCTGGATCAGATGGTCCAGCAGCTTGAATTCGGTTGGGCCCAGATGAATGTCCTTGCCGGCGCGGCGCACGCGATGCGCGGCCCGGTCCATCTCCAGATCGCCGACCTTGATGGTGTCTTCCGCAAGGCCGGGACGAATGCGGCGCATCACGGCGCGCAGGCGCGCCAGAAGCTCCGTCATCGAGAACGGCTTGGTGATGTAATCGTCGGCGCCAGTGTCGAGGCCGCGGATGCGATCGGTTTCCTCGCCGCGCGCGGTGAGCATCAGGATCGGCACGTTGCGGGTTTCCTGGCGCTGGCGCAGGCGGCGGCAGACTTCGATGCCCGAAAGCTGCGGCATCATCCAGTCCAGTATGATGACGTCCGGCTTCTCTTCGCTGGCGATGAGCAGGGCTTCCTCGCCATCCTGCGTATCGAGCACGCGATAGCCTTCGCGCTCCAGATTATAGCGCAGCAAGGTCACCAGCGCGCTTTCGTCTTCGGCAACGAGAACGGTCGGCTTCAGCGTCATGTGGTTTTCCGTTCAAAAGGAACAGTGGTCGAGCTGGTGGTGTCGGATTTCGGCCGCTCCATCGCCAGATGTCCGCCGGTGACCATGTGATAGACGGTCTCGGCGATGTTGGTGGCATGGTCGCCGGTGCGCTCGATGTTCTTGGCAACGAAGAGAAGATGCGTGCACAGGCTAATCGTGCGCGGATCTTCCATCATGTAGGTGAGAAGCTCGCGGAACAGGCTGTTGTAGATCTCGTCGATCTCGCCGTCGTTGCGCCACACCGCTTCGGCGCCCTTGGCATCGCGATCGGAATAGGAATCGAGCACCATCTTCAACTGGTTCTGCGAAGCTCGACCCATGCGGGCGAGGCTCTGCGTCAGGCGGATCGGCGGCTCGCGGTTCAGTACCAGCGCGCGCTTGGCGATGTTCTTGGCCAGATCGCCGATGCGCTCCAGTTCGCTGGCGATCTTGATCGCCGCGAGCGTATCGCGAAGGTCGACAGCCATGGGCTGGCGCAGCGCCAGGAGTTTCAGCGCCTGGGCCTCGATCTGCTGTTGCAGTTCGTCGATGCGCGGATCGCCCGCGATGGCGCCTTCCGCCAGCTTGGTGTCGCGGCGGGCAATCGCCTCGACGGCATCCGCCAGTTGCGCTTCAGCGAGGCCACCCATCTGGGCGACACCGCTCGACAGCGATTCCAGCTGTTCGGAAAAGGCTCTTACCGTGTGATCGGTCATCTTGCTGTTGTCGCTCATCAGGAGGCGCCGCCATTTCATCCGCCCCTGACTAGCGGCGGACGGCCAACTCTATGCGACAGAATTATAACAGTTCCGTGACGCCCGCGTCCGCTGGTTGTTTTGCGCCCGCAGCGGGTAGCAAAACCGTGAATTGGCTGCCTTCGCCCGGCTGGCTTTCGATCTGCAGCCGCCCCTGATGGCGGCTGACGATATGCTTGACGATTGCCAGACCGAGTCCCGTGCCGCCGCGTTCCCTGCTGCGCTTCACATCGACCCGGTAGAATCGCTCGGTCAGGCGCGGGATCGCTTCCCGGGGAATGCCCTCGCCATCATCCCGCACAGAGATCGAAACCATCGACAGCGGGCTGCG
>DATIVW010000348.1:0-2573 GCA_035465595.1 Rhizomicrobium sp.
GCATCGACGAACGTGCCGAACGCAGGATCGACCTCGCGCGCATCCAGGTGCGCATCGAGTTCGTCGCGGCTCATGTCGAGCAGGGCAACCTGCCCGGCCATGCAATCGTGCGAGTTGATGCGGCCGGCCTTCCAGTCCGATTCGAGCACTTCCCAGCCGGGCCGGCCGAAGCGTTCGAGCAGGGTGTCGGTGGTGTCGTCGACGGCAATCGTGCCGTCGAAGTCGCAGAGGATGGTCCAGTGGGACACGGAGTGGTCGCCGGGGATGGAGGGATGCGGCATTATCGGCGCCGCGCATTAAGGAATCCTGAGCGGCAAGGATTTGAATTGAGGGAGCTTTAACGTATTGCGCGGGGCTTTCTGGCAAAATCGGCCATCGTCTATTTTCGCCGTTCGCCGCACGCATGTCGAGCCGTTCCGCCTTTTTCGCCTATACCCCGTGGGACGCGATTCCCGCGCTGTTGGTGCTTGGCCACCTGGTTTTCGTCGCCACGCTGTTCTTCGGCTTCCACGCCATGCCATGGGCGCTATGGATTCCGCTCGCCTGCGTGTATTCGATCAGCATCTCGTGGAGCATCAACTCCACCAGCCACAATTTCATCCACAACCCGTTTTTCTCCTCGCCAGCGCTCAACCGCACCTACAGCGTGATCCTGTCGCTGAGCGATGGTTTTTCGCAGGAGTTCTACCATCACGTCCACCTGCGCCACCACGTCGGCAACATGGACCGCATCGGCGCGAACGGCACGACGATCGACCCGCTCTCGATCTGGCGCCACGGCAAGGACGGCAAGCCCGAAAGTCCGTGGACCTACACGTTCTACAGTTACTTCCGCGACGACATCGGCGAGGTCTATCGCCGGGTCAAGGACAAATTCCCGGACAAGGCGCGCTGGATCTGGCGCGAGATCTACATCGTCGTCGGCATCTACCTCGCCTGCCTGATCTGGGACTGGCGCGCCTTCCTCGCGCTCGTACCTTTTTACTACCTCGGCCACTCGCTGTCGTCGCTGAACGGTTACTACGAGCACTTCAAGGGCAATCCGGACGACCCGATCGCCTGGGGCGTGTCCACCTACAACAAGTTCTACAACTGGATCTGGCTGTACAACGGCTTCCACGCCGAGCACCACTACCGTCCGAAAGTGCATTGGACGAAGATGGTGCAGTTGCGCGATTCGATCCGCGACGAGCAGCGCGCGCACGGCGTGCACGTGATGAATCACTGCCACGGCCTGGGCTTCCTCGACCGCAAGCCGGCGCAGTACACGCAGATCGAGCATCCCGCCGCGAACGCCGCGTGAACCGGCGACATCGCGCCGCTTCCACCGCGTCCGCCTTTTGGCTAATGTAGGCCTTCGCCCACAACGGTGACGGCCATGCCCGCTTTGTTGCGTACGTTCCTGCGCACTCCTCTGCTCGGATCAATGCTCGTTCTGCTCGCCGCCTGCGGACCGGTCAAGCATCCGATCAATCCACCCGGCGCCAGCATCCAGCAGCTCGACGTGCTGCCGGACGGACACTGGAGACTGCAAGTCCGCCTGGAAAATTTCAGCGACCAGACCGTGCGTTACGGCGCATTCAAGGCGGAACTGCGGGTCGGCGGCGAAGCGGCCGGCAGCATCGACACGAATGCGGACATGGACATCCCCGGGCAAAACGCCGACATCCTCGATGTCACGCTGGCGCCCGGCGCCGACGCGGCAAAGGCATTCAAGGCCGATATTTCCCGTCCGGACGGCGTGGCTTACGAGCTGAAGGGAACGATCCAGATTCCCGCCGCCGGCAAGGACTACAAGTTCATGCACAAGAGCCGGCTGTCGCCGATTCCCGGCTTGGCCAATTCCTATCGTTGAGGACGCTGCGATGACCGTCTACAAAGCCCCGCTTGCGGACATGCGCTTCGCGATGTTCGACCTTCTCAATCTCGATGCGCAATACGCGCGCATCGACGGCGGCGCGAACGCCACGCGCGACGTGGTCGACGCGATCCTCGACGAAGCCGCGAAATTCTCCGAGACCGTGCTGGCCCCGCTCAACGCGCCGGGCGACGAGCAGGGCTGCACGCTGGACAAGGCGACCGGCAGCGTGACGACGCCGGCCGGATTCATGGACGCCTACGCGAAATACGTCGACGGCGGCTGGAGCAGCTTGAACGCACCGGAAGCCTATGGCGGCCAGCACCTGCCCGAGTCCATCGGCGCACCACTCAAGGAAATGCTCGACTCGGCAAACCTGTCGTGGGGCAATTTCCCGCTGCTCTCGCACGGCGCCAGCGAAGCGCTGCGCCTGCACGGTGAAGAATGGCAGCGCGTGGCGTTCCTGAAGCCGATCGTCGAAGGCCGCTGGACCGGCACGATGTGCCTGACCGAGCCGCATTGCGGATCAGACCTGGGACTGCTCAAGACGCGTGCAGACCCCAACCCAGATGGAACCTACCGCGTCACTGGCACCAAGATCTTCATCACCGCCGGCGAACACGATTTGACCGAGAACATCGTACACCTGGTGCTCGCGCGTCTGCCCGACGCGCCCGCCGGCGTGAAGGGCATCTCGCTGTTCATCGTGCCGAAG
>DATIVW010000349.1:0-5766 GCA_035465595.1 Rhizomicrobium sp.
CGTGTTCCGGCTTCACGAAAACCGCATCGACGTCTCACATTTTTGCCACAGATTTTGGCGCTCGCTCGTTTGGGCGTTTGGCCCGCCTCTATTTCGATGGATTAGCCCAACCCCCAATACCTAGCGTCCCTCGAAGTAACGGGGCAGCGAGTCCGCGAGAAGTCCGCTGCAGGCAGTAACCATTTGAGGGGAATACACATGTCATTAAATACCGCTTTGCGCAGCCGTAACCTGCGGTCTTCGCTCATGCTGGGTGCGGCGTCGCTGGCAGCCTTGTGGGCATCGACGCCCGCGATGGCGCAGGATGAAGCCGTCGAAACCGTGGTCGTCACGGGTTCGCGCATCCCGCAGACCGGCCTGTACTCGACGTCGCCCGTTACCGTCGTCGGTAGCCAGGACGTCCAGCTGCAGGGTGCGGTCAACGCTGAATCGCTTCTCAACCAGTTGCCACAGAATATCGGTGGCGTGACCTCCGGCTTCGACATCTCCGCGAGCGGCACCGCGTCGGTGAACCTGCGCAATCTGGGTTCGGCACGCACATTGGTTCTTGTGGACGGCAAGCGCTACGTGCCGGCAACCATCAATGGCGCGGGCATCCTGGGCGCAGGCGTCGACCTCGACGCGATCCCGACCGCGATGATCGACCACGTGGAAGTCGTGACCGGCGGCGCATCCGCCGTGTACGGTTCTGACGCGATCGCCGGCGTCGTGAACATCCTTCTCAAGAAGGATTTCGAAGGCGCGGAAATCACCGGCACCTACTCCGCTTATCCGGACTACAATATGGACGGCCAGACGGCCGACGTGAACGGCATCCTCGGCTTCTCGAGCGGTGACGGCAAAGGCAACGTCACGATGTGGGGTGGCTACACCCATCGTGAAGCCGTCAGCCAGGCCACCCGCAAATTCGGTGCACAGCCATTCGTGTCAAACGGATGTACGTCCGGCCAAGCCAGAGCCGGCGCCTGTACGCCTGGTTTCAACATCGTGGGCTCAGGTTCGGTCCCGCAGGGTGGTTTCTACATCGCCACCGGCCCTAACGCCGCTCCGTTTGCCGGCGGGACCGGCGGTCCGTGCTATCACTACACTGGCACGGCCGACCCGCTGACGAACTTCGGCAAGTACGAGTTCAACTCGTCGGGCACTTTCTCTTGTAGCACCGGCGCGTCGTCGGATCCGCAGCCGGGCTCGACGTTCAACTTCAACCCGCAGCAGCTGAACCAGACGGAACAGACCCGTTACAACTTCGGCGCCAACGGCCACTACGAGATCAACAAGGGCCTCGATCTCTATGCGCGCATGCTCTATTCAAACAACCGCATAGGGACCGCCATCGCATCTGCGCCGACGAGCTTCTTCAACTTCAATGTGAACGCCGACAACCCGTTCCTCAGCCCCGCGCTCAAGAATCTGCTGTTCGGCACGCCGACGCCCGCCCCGGGCACGCCGGATGCGGTCATCCTGCTCGCCAAGCGCATGCTCGACTTCGGTCCGCGCAAGACCGAGTTCACCTTCGACAGCTTCGAAATGGTCGTCGGTGCGAAGGGCGATCTGGGTGATGGCTGGAACTACGACATTTCGGCCCAGTACGGCAAAAGCGAGAGCCAGCAGTGGAACACAGGCTTCGTGTCCTACAGCAATCTGCAGGACTCGATCGACGTCATTGCCGATCCGTCGTCTCCGACCGGCTTTTCGTGCCGTTCGGGCAACGCGGGCTGCGTGCCGTTCAACATCTACAATCTCAACCCGTCTGCGCCTGGGCAGTTCAACGCCGGCGTTCAGGGCTATGACGGCGTGAACTTTGCCTTGCTGACGCAGGTTGTTGAATCGGTTGTCACCGGCTCCGTCGCCGGCGATCTTGGCTCGATCGGTGGGCGATCCCCGTGGGCGAAGGATCCGATTGCTGTCGCATTTGGCGCCGAATATCGCCAGGAGCAGGGTTTCGTTCGTCCGGACGCAACGCTCGCAAGTGGCAACGCGCTCGGCTTGTCCGGTGCTGTGCGTGCGACGTCCGGTGCCTACAGCGTCACCGAAGGCTTCGGCGAAGTGAAGATCCCGTTGGTCGAAGGCATGCCCTTCATCGAGGACCTGGAACTCGAGGGCGGCTACCGCTATTCGAGCTATAGCAATGCTGGCGCCACCACGACCTACAAGTACGGCGGTTCGTGGCAGCCGATCGACGACATCAAGTTCCGCGCGTTGTGGCAGCGTGCCGTTCGTGCTCCGAACATCGCAGAACTGTTCACGCCTCCCGCAATCGGTCTGAATTCCGCGACCGATCCCTGCCAGTCGAGCCAGCATCCGACCGGCAACCTTGCGGCGCTTTGCATTGCCACCGGTGCGCACGCGGCCCAGCCGTCCACGTGTAACGCAGGTCAGTGCAACGTTCTGGTCGGAGGCAACGCCAACCTGAGGCCCGAGACGGCGGATACGAAGACTTTCGGTATCGTGCTGACGCCGACCTTCATCGACGGGCTCACGGCGACAATCGACTACTACGATATCAACGTGCAAGACGCGGTCGGCACTTTGCAGGGCAGCCCTCAAGGCGTGCTGAATGCCTGTTATTTCCCGACGGGTGGCATCACCAACGTGGCCGCGCAGGCTGCGTCGCTGGCGTGTCAAGCGGTCGTCCGTGACATCACGGGCGGGTTCATCAATCCGGCTGGCTATATCAACCAGCTTGACGCCAACACGGCGACGCTCCATCCGACGGGTATCGACGTGGGCGTGAACTATCAGATGGACCTGTCGCAGGTTGGCTGGAACGATGCAGGTTCGCTGGCGTTCAACCTGAACGGTACGTATCAGGACACCAACAAGCTGCAGGGTGGCGTGACCCAGCCTCTGGGCGACTGCGCCGGCTACTACGGCAACTTCTGCGGCGTGCCGGATCCGAAGTACCGCTTCAACCTCCGTGTCAACTGGACCGATGCTTCCGGCGACGTGCTGATTTCCGCACGTTGGCGCTATCTCGGTTCGGTCCGTCTCGACACCGATCACTGCATCGGAGCCGCAGCTGGCACCTGCGTCGTCAATCCGGCGAACTTCGATGCGATCGACGAGCAGATCCCGTCCGTGTCGTATTTCGACCTGAGCGGCGTCTGGAACGTCCGCGAAGGCCTCAGCCTCACGGCCGGTATCCAGAACCTGTTCAACAAGAAGCCGCCGCTGGTGGACTCCAACATCGACGCGAACGAGAACAACTCCAACACCTTCCCGGGCGTCTACGACATCCAGGGACGTCAGTTGTTCGTCTCCGGCACGCTCAAATTCTGAGTTGGCCTGAGAGTCCAAAGATTGGCGGCGGCCCCAAAGGCCGCCGCCTTTTTTTGTGCCGGTCGCGAGAGCCGCCGTCTCTGCGTTTGGTTGACAGCCCCCGGGGTGGGTTTCCTATTGGCGCATGTCGCAGGGGCGTTTGATTCGGAAAGCCAATCGCCGCCACAGCGCCGACAAGGCGCTTGTGGGTGCCGAAGCGATCTTCTGGCTTGTGCTGGCGCTCGCCATCGGATTGGGCGGCATGCGCGCCGTATCGGGCCTGCCGGGGCTCATGAGCGTTCTGCTGCCGCCGGGATTGATGGCGGCCGAAGCCGGCTCGCCGGACGATGCGCGCGTCTCCTTTCCCGTCACAGTGCGCGCCGACAATGGCCTCTACGCACCGCACGTGCTGGCAGCCGGGCCGGGCTTTCCACAATGGCTCCAGGCGCGCATCGCCTTCGCGCAGACCGGCGGCGTTCCCGCCGCAGGCAGTGCACCGCGCCAGGTCCCTGCCATCGCCATCGTGATCGACGATCTGGGCGCTGACGGCATCGATACGCGCCGCGCCATCGCATTGCCGAAAGAGGTAAGCCTGTCGTTCCTGCCATATCCCGCCGACGCGCCGGAGTTCGCCCGCGAAGGCTTCCGTGCGGGGCACCAGATCCTCGTTCATGTGCCGATGGAGCCGGATGGCAGGACCGATCCGGGCCCGAATGCGCTGCTCACCAGCCTCGACAGCGCGACAAATCTCTCGCGCCTCGATTGGGCTTTGTCGCGCATTCCCGGCTTTTCCGGCATCAACAACCACGAAGGCAGCCGCTTCACCGCCGACCGCAACGCGCTGCTGCCGGTGATCGAGCACCTCGCCGAGCGGCATGTCTTCTTCCTGGATTCGCGCACCGCGCCGGTGACCGAAGTCGTGTCCCTTGCGCGCGCCTTCGGTGTGCGCAGCGCCGGCCGCGACGTCTTCCTGGACGACAGCGTTTCGCCGCAGGAGATCGCTGCGCAGCTGGCGCGAGCGGAAACCATCGCGCGGGAGCAGGGCGTCGTCATCGCCATTGGCCATCCGCATCCGGAAACGATGGAAGTGCTCGCGCGCTGGACGGCTGGCGCCGCGTCGCGCGGCTACGAGCTGGTGACGGCGAGCGATGCGATCCGCCGCAAGACGGAACGCGACGTGCGCCTATTGTCCGCGGCGCGCTGACGAGGCGTAGCGCACGGCTTCGTCCGCCGCGGCCATCAGGGCCTTCGCCTTGTTCACGGTTTCCTGAAATTCGCTTTCCGGATCGCTGTCGGCAACGACGCCGCCGCCGGCCTGAACGTACATCGTGCCGTCCTTCACCACGGCGGTGCGCAGCACGATGCACGTGTCCATCGATCCATTCGCCGCGAAGTAGCCGACCGCGCCGGCATAGACCGCGCCGCGCTTTTCCTTCTCGAACTCGTCGATCAGTTCCATGGCGCGGATCTTGGGCGCGCCGGAAAGCGTGCCGGCCGGCAGTCCCGCGGCCAGCGCGTCGATGGCATCGAGACCGGGCCGGATCGTGCCTTCGACATTCGACACCAGGTGCATCACATGACTGTAGCGCTCGATGAAGAAGCTGTCGGTGACCTTCACCTGGCCGATCTCGGCCACGCGGCCCACATCGTTGCGGCCGAGGTCGACCAGCATCAGGTGCTCGGCGCGTTCCTTGGGGTCGTTCATCAGTTCCGTGGCGAGTGCATTGTCCGCTTCCGGCGTGGCACCGCGCTTTCGCGTGCCCGCGATGGGGCGGATGGTGACGACGCCGTCGCGCAGCCGCACGAGGATCTCGGGCGACGAGCCCACGATCGAAAAACCGGGGAAGGCGAGGTGATAAAGAAATGGCGACGGGTTCAGGCGGCGCAACGCGCGATAGAGCGCGAAGGGCGGCAGCCTGAACTCGCGGCGAAAGCGCTGGCTCGGCACGACCTGGAACACGTCGCCGGCGCGGATGTATTCCTTCGCGCGCTCCACGGTCTTCAGGTAATCGTCATGCGTGGTGTTGGAATGGATCTGCGCGACAGCCGGCAGATTCTCCGGTGGTTGCGGCGACGATGGAGCAGGGCGCTCGATGTCGCCGATGGCGTCGTTAAGCCGTTCGGACGCGCGCGCATAGGCGGCCCGCGCATCCACGCCCACTTCCGGCCACACCGGCGACACCAGAACGATCTCGTCGCGCACATTGTCGAAGATGGCGACCACCGTCGGACGCAGCATGATCGCGTCGGGCAGGTTCAGCTGATCGGGCGGCGGCGCTCCGAGCTTGGTCTCGATCAGGCGCACCATGTCGTAGCCGAGATAGCCGAACAGGCCGACGGCCATCGGTGGCAGCGACGGATGCAGATCCATCTTCGTTGCCTTCAGCATCTTGCGCAGGGATTCGAGCGGCTTGTCCGCGAGATCTGCGGGCTCGAACGCATCTGCATTCGCGCGCGCGTTGCGATTGATCTCCGCCTTTCCATTGCGGCAGCGCCAGATGAGATCGG
>DATIVW010000350.1:0-3095 GCA_035465595.1 Rhizomicrobium sp.
TAAGCGGGAAGAATCTCGGCAACAAGGCGTATCGCGACCAGTCGCTGCCGACGGTGTTCTTCCAGGGCTGGGGCGCGCCGCGCACATACTCGGTCGAAGTTGGTGCGAAGTTCTAGATTTCGCACATCAGGGGATGCGCGGCCTGGTAGTCGGCGGCCGCGCAAATAACGGATCGGCCGCGGTCAATGGTGATCGCGGCCGAGTCCTTCGGGGGAATGGTTTTCGGTGATGTCCGGTCGCGATCTGGCCGGGCGTGGGAGATTGCCTGAATGTCGGAAGCGCGCGAACTCGGCGGCAAGGTGGCCATCGTCACCGGCGCGACGCGCGGCATCGGATTGGGTGTAGCGAAATGCCTGGCGGCAGCTGGGGCGCGTGTCGTCATTACCGGCCGCAACCCCGAGCTTGGAATGAAGCGGGCGAAGGAGTTGTCCCCGGCGGGCGAGGCAATCTTCGTCGCAGCCGATCATGGCTCGGATGCCGATTGGAAAAATGTCGTCGACTGCGCGCAATCCGCATTTGGCCGCGTGGACGTCCTGGTCGCCAATGCTGGCTATTCCAACAACGTGCCCGCGGCGCAGATGACGCTGGATCAGTTCCGCGATCTCAATCGCGTGAACCTCCAGGGGCCTTTCCTCGGCCTGAAGCATTGCGTTGCGGCGATGCGCCGGCACGGTGAAGGCGGCTCGGTCATCCTGATCTCATCGATCGTCGGAATGGTGGGCGTGCCCGGATACATCCACTATTCCGCGGCGAAGGGCGGATTGCGGCTCATGGCCAAGGCGGCCGCGCTCGAGCTCGGCCCTGAAAAGATCCGCGTGAATTCCATTCACCCCGGCATGATCGAGACCGACATGACGTCGGGCTTCGACAAGAGCCGGCTGCTGCCCGTCATTCCGCTCGGAAAATTCGGCGATCCGCAAGATATCGGCAACGCCGCGCTCTTTCTCGCGAGCGACCGCGGCAAATTCATCACAGGCATACAGCTTGTCGTGGACGGCGGGTGGACCGTGCAATGACGGGCAAGCTCGCGAACCGCGCCATTATCGTCACCGGGGCCACCAAGGGCATCGGCCGTGCGGCCTGCCTCGCCCTTGCGCGCGAAGGCGCCAAGGTCGTGGCGACGGGACGAGACGCGAAGGATGGCGCGGAGACCGCGCGTCTTGTGAACGCGGCGGGCGGCGAATGCGTGTTCGTGCCGCACGACATCCGGCGCGAAGAGGATTGGGAGCGCGTGTTCGCGAAGTGCGGGAGCGTCTTCGGCGCACCGCACGGTCTTGTGAACAATGCGGGCATATTCTTCGTCAAGCCGCTTGCCGACACGAGCGAAGAGGATTTCGATGCCATCTACGCGATCAACGTCGAGGGCACGTTCCTGGGCGTGAAGCATGCGTTCGGTTCGTTCGCGGCCTCGAAAACGAAAGGTGCGATCGTGAACGTCTCGTCCCTCATGGGGCAGGTCGGATATCCCAACGCCGTCGCCTATTGCGCCACCAAGGGCGCGATCACGGCGATGACGAAGACCGCCGCTATCGAAGGCGCGGCCATGGATCCCAAGGTGCGCGTGAATTCGCTGCATCCCGGCGTGATCTGGACTCCGATGATCACGAGCAATTTCGGGGACGATCAGGCGCTTGCGGATGCCTTTGCCGCCGATACGCCGCTGAGGATGATCGGACTGCCGGAATACATGGCCGATGCCATCACGTTCCTCATCAGCGACGATGCGGCCTACATCACCGGTGCGGAGTTGGCCGCGGATGGCGGCCGCGGTGCGGATTGACAGACGAAGGAGACGCTCATGCAGCTGAGCCGAGACGAGTTGAAACGGGCCTATCGCCGGATGTTCACGATCCGCGCGTTCGAGGAACGCGTGGAGAAGGAATTCGCCGCCGGAAATATTCCCGGCTTCGCACATGTCTATCTGGGTCAGGAAGCCTCCGGCGTCGGTGTCTGCCACGATCTCACCGATGACGATCTGATCGGCTCCACGCATCGCGGCCATGGCCATTGCATCGCCAAGGGCTGCGACGTGAAGGGCATGATGCTGGAAATCATGGGGAAGGCGGGCGGGCTCTGCGGCGGCAAGGGCGGCTCCATGCACATTGCCGATCTTTCCAAGGGGATGCTCGGCGCCAATGCGATCGTGGGCGGAGCGCCCCCGATTGCGGTGGGCGCGGCGCTCACGCAGAAATACAAGAAAACGGGCCGCGTCTCCGTCGCCTTCTCGGGCGATGGTGCGTCGAACCAGGGCACCGTGTTCGAGGCGATGAACATGGCGGTGGTTCTGAAGGTACCCGCCATCTTCATCTTCGAGAACAATGGTTATGGCGAGCATACCGCGGCGAGCTACTCCGTGGGTGGTGGCTCCATCGCGGATCGCGCGCGCAGCTTCGGCATGCCGGCAGAAGTGGTGGATGGGGTGGACTTCTTCGCCGTGCATGACGCGATGAGCCGCGCGCTCGAGCATTGCCGGGCCGCCATCGGCCCCTATGCGCTGGAGATCCGATGCTATCGCTTCCTCGGCCATTTCGTCGGCGATCCGCAGGCCTACCGCACCGCCGACGAGATCAAGGAAGCGCGATCGCATGATCCCTTGCCCCTGTTCCGCAGGAAGGTGACGGAGGCGAAGCTCCTCGAAAACAGCGAACTGGATGACATCGAAAAAGACGTGCTGAAGGAGGTCGAGGACGCGGCCCAGACCGCCATCGCCGCGCCGCCGCCAGATCTGAAGTCCCTCATCAAAGACGTTTACGTCCGCTACTGAAGGCATACCCCCAATGGCCAAGAAATCCTATCGCACGGCAATCAACGAGGCGCTGCGCACCGAGATGCGGCGCAATCCCGATATCATCATACTCGGCGAAGACGTGGCGGGCGGGCAGGGCGCCAGCGGCGAAGTTGGTGTTGTCGGCTCGGTTTTCGGCGTGCTCGGCGGTCTTTACAAGGAGTTCGGACCCGATCGCGTCATCGACACGCCGATCTCCGAGAGCGCGATTGTCGGCGCAGCGGCGGGTGCGGCCCTGACCGGCCTTCGTCCCGTGGCGGAGATCATGTTCGTGGACTTTGTCGGCGTCTGCTTCGACCAGATCTACAAC
>DATIVW010000351.1:0-3369 GCA_035465595.1 Rhizomicrobium sp.
GCACCCAACCTGGCGACCAGCGTGTCGACCGTCTTCTCCGCCAGATCGCGGGAGGTGGTCCATTTGCCGCCGATGGCGGAGAACAATCCGTTCAGGCCGTCATGTCTGGAATGATCCACAAGCTCCGCGCGGCGGCTCGCATCATAGGTGTCGCCGGAGCCATCATCGACCAGGGGACGAAGTCCCGCATACCAGTGCTGCACATTCGAACGGGACAGATGGGCGGACGGCAGGTTGGCATTGATGAAGGCGAGGAAGGCGTCGATGTCGGACTCGGTCACGCCCACGTCGTCCGGCTTGCTGCGGAAGGCGGTGTCGGTCGTGCCGAGCAGCGAATGGCCGCGCCAGGGCAGGACGAAGAAATGTCCGCCGCCGGCCGCGACGGTCAGGGCATCCTGCCTTGTCATGGACGGCACGACGAGATGAATGCCCTTGGCCCGCAGGAGCTTTTGCGCCGCCGGCTTGCCGAGCGCGCTGGAAATGAAGATGTCCGCCCATGGTCCCGCCGCGAGCAGGGTCACTTTCGCACGGATGTCGAAGCGCGCATCGCTGACGATGTCGCGCGCCTTCGCGCCTTCCACGACGCCGTTGCGGATCAGAAGCCCGTCCGAAGCGACATGGTTTGCGGTGGCTGCGCCATGCGCGGCCGCGTCGATGATGCACTCCAGCGCCAGCCGTTCCGGCGAATACATCTGTGCGTCGTAGTAGAGGAACGAGCCTTCGAAGCCCGGGCCCTGCAGCGAGGGTTCGCGCGCAACGGCGTCTTTCGCGTTCAGGAATGCATGGCCGGGCAGCTGCTGATCGGGATCGTCCAGCCAGCCGCGGTCATATGACAGGATATCGTAGAGCGACAGCCCCGCGGTCAGGGTCGCGCGCGCCTTGAAGCCGGCGTTGTAGAGCGGAACGAGAAAGGGAAGCGGTTGCACCAGATGCGGCGCGGTGCGCTGCCAGATGCGCCGCTCGCGCAGGGATTCGCGCACCAGTCCCAACTCGAAATTGCGCAGATAGCGCAACCCGCCATGGATGAGCTTGGAATTGTGGGCGCTGGTGGCGTGGGCGAAATCGTTCTTCTCGATCAGCCCCACCGTGAGGCCGCGCAAGGCCGCATCGCGCGCCACGCAGGCGCCGGTGACTCCGCCGCCGATGACGAGCAGGTCGAAAACCTCGTTGGAAAGGCGGTTCAATTCGCGGCGCATGGGGGCTTGCTGGACGGCACGGAAGCTCTGCTAAGCTTACCTACAGACAACAAAAAAGAGGGGCGGGCAATGCCGCAGGCGAAGGCGAACGGAATCACCATCGAATATGAGAGCTTCGGGCGGCCGAGCGATCCGGCGATCCTGCTGATCATGGGCTTCGCCGCCCAGATGACCATGTGGCCCACCAGGATGTGCGAGGATCTGGCGGCGCGCGGATTCCACGTAATCCGTTTCGACAATCGCGACATCGGCAAATCCACGCATCTGAGCCGGCTGGGCGCGCCGAACGTTCAGGAGGCGATGATGAAGCGCATGAGCGGCCAGCCGGTCGCGGCGCCCTATACGCTGGACGACATGGCGCAGGATGCCGCGAGCCTGCTCGATGCGCTCGGCATCAGCCGCGCGCATATCGTGGGTGCCTCGATGGGCGGCATGATCGCGCAACTCGTAGCCGCCAAGCATCCGGAACATACGCGGAGCCTGACCTCGATCATGTCCACCACCGGCCGCGCCGACCTTCCCCCCGGCAAGCCCGAAGCGATGGCGGCGCTGACCACACCGCCCGCGAGCGACAGCCGCGAGGATCGTATTGCCGCGGGCATGCGCGTGGCGAAGGCGCTGGCAAGCCCCGGATTTCCGACCAGCGAGGCGGACATGCGCCGCGACGTCGAAGCCGCGGTCGACCGCGTGCCGTTCGATCCGGATGGCGTGGCCCGCCAGCTTCTGGCCATCGTGGCGGCGCCCGCGCGCAACGACCTGCTCAAGACGGTGAAGGCGCCCTCGCAGGTGATACACGGCGCCGACGATCCGATCCTCACGATAGAAGGCGGCAAGGACACGGCGGACAGCATTCCCGGCGCCGCGCTGCACATTGTTCCCGGCATGGCGCATGATTTCGCAGCCACGCTGGTTCCCACTTATGTGAAACTGATCGGCGATTTCGCGCAGAGCGTCGAGAAAGCGAAGGCCGCATGAAAATCCGGGCGAACGGAATCGAGATCGAATACGAGGAGCAGGGGCCGAAGGAGGGCACGCCGCTCCTGATGATCCAGGGCTTCGGCACGCAGATGACGGGCTGGCCCGACGAATTCTTCGGCATGCTCGCGGGCGCGGGAATGCGCGTCATCCGCTTCGACAACCGCGACGTCGGGCTCACCCAGAAGTGGGACGGCATCTTCCCGAAAACGGGCGATATCGTCGAAGCGCTGAAGGCCGGCCGCAAGCCGGACGTGCCCTACACACTCGCAGACATGGCGAGCGACGCGGCGGGACTGCTGGACGAGCTGGGCATCGAGAGTGCGCATATCGCCGGCGCGAGCATGGGCGGGATGATCGCGCAGCTTGTGGCGCTGGACCATCCGAAGAAGACGCGCTCGCTGATCTCGATATTCTCAACCACCTCCGATCCTTCGCTGCCGCGCTCGACGCCGGAAGCGCAGGCGGCGCTGATGGCGCGGCCGGAGAGCAATGACCGGGATGCCGTCATTGCCCATTCCCTGAAGGGCCGGCGTGCATACGCCTCGACGAAATGGCCGTTCGATGAGAAACGCCTCAGCGCGCTGGTCGGTCGATCCTATGACCGGTCCTTCTACCCCGAAGGAACCTTGCGGCAGTGGGCGGCGATCATGGCGAGCCCGCCGCGCACGGAGCGGCTCAAATCCCTGAAGGCGCCGTCGCTGGTCCTTCACGGCTCGTCGGATACGCTGATCCCGCCGGCGGCGGGGCGTCACACGGCGCAATGCATTCCCGGCGCCGAGCATCACGAGATCGAAGGCTGGGGACATGATCTTCCGCTGGAAGTGATCCCGGTCCTGCACGAACTCATCGTGCCGTTCATCCGGCGCGTGGAGGCGGCGCGGGCCAGGCAGGCCGCCTGAAACGAAAACCCCGCCGCGGAAAACCGGGCGGGGTTCGAAATTCGCGAACGAAAGGCAGATTACTTGATCTTGCCTTCGTTGAACTCGACGTGCTTGCGCAGCACCGGATCGTATTTCCGGATCTTGAACTTCTCGGTCATGGTGCGGGTGTTCTTCTTCGTGACGTAGAAGAAGCCGGTGTTGCCGCCGCTGTTGAGACGGATTTTCGCGGTGGTGGGCTTCGCCATGACAGGTTCCTTGAATCGATGCGCCGAAGGGCCGGTAAACTAGCCATCGGCGCGCGCAAGTCAAGCCGC
>DATIVW010000352.1:0-9724 GCA_035465595.1 Rhizomicrobium sp.
CGTCCGTGGATTCCAGCGCGATGCCGACGGGAATCGCGGGCGTCCGGTTCTCGATGTCGCCATAAGGACCGGACATGAAGCGCGCCCACTGGCCGGCGATGGTCTGGGTGTTGCCGTAAGTGACCAGCTCGGGCAGGCCGACGAAAAGCTGCTGGGGTAGTTTTTCGACGCGCGGTTCTTCCAGTTTCATCTTCCTGGTCTCCAGATGGCGGATGGCATCGACGAGTTTCAATCCCGCGATGGACTCGGATTTGCGGACTTCTTCCGGCGTCCTGCCGAATTGCGCCTTGAAGGCGCGGCTGAAGGCCTCGTGGCTCTGGTAACCGGTGTCGAGCGCGACGCCGAGGATGTCGGCCGCGCCGGAGGCGAGCGCATAAGCCGCCTCGGTGAGGCGGCGGCCGCGCAGATATTCCATTACTGAAAGCCCGGTGGATTCGCCGAACGCATGGGCCAGATGAAAGCGCGACACGTCGCAGGCCTTCGCGATCTCCACCAGGCTGAGATCGCGGTTCAGATTGCGCTCGATGACGAACAAGGCCTTGTTGGTGACCGACATGATCTTCCCTGCGTTCAACAGGAAGATGTTAGCTCCTCCGCAAATGCCGCGCTTGACCGAAATTGCGGATCATGCCTTGGCGGGCCGCGCGGCCGGCGCCGCGCGATCGTCCTTCAGGCTGCCGTGGTGCCTGGACCAGACGCGGGTGAATTCGGCGCCGAGAAGGAAAATCTGCGCGGTGTAGTAGATCCAGAGCAGCATCACGAACACGCCCGCCGCCGCGCCATAGCGGTAGCCCACGGTGCGCGAGCCGAGATAAAGCCCGATAAGGTATTCGCCGACATTGAAGAGGATGGTGGTGCCGATGGCGCCCACCATCACGTCGCGCCATTCGATGTCGCAATCGGGCAGCACGCGGTAGATCGCGGCTAGCAGCAGGGCGACCAGCACGAAGGAGATCGCGAAGTTCAGGATCATCGCAAGGGTGGCCCCGATCGGCAGCACCACATCGATGCGCTCGCCCAGCGCGTGGATCGCCGCGGACATGACGAGCGACACCAGCAGCAGGAACGCCAGCGCCAGAACGAGGCCCACGCTGACGATGCGGCCGCGCGCCAGCCGCCACCACACCGTGGTCTTCGGTTGCGCCTTCCAGATGACATTCAACGCCGCCTGCATTTCACCGAATACGCCCGAGGCCGTGACAATGAGGAGCGCAACGCCCGCGACATTGGTCCAGAAGCCCGCGCTGCTCGGCTCGTCGGAATTGCGGATTGCGGCATAGAGCAACCTGGCGGCGTCGGGGCCGATGAGCTGGCCGACTTCATGCGCGATGGCCGTGCCGGCAGCTTCGCGCCCGAACACAAGGCCTGCGACGGCAGCGGCGATGTAGAGAACCGGCGCGAGTGCGGTGACGGCATAGAAAGCGATGGCGGCGCCGCGCGACAGCGCCTCGTCGGCATCGAAGGCCGCAACGCCTTCCTTCAGCAAGGCCCAGAGCTCCCGCATGGAGATTCAAGCGCCGGATGGGCCCTTGAGTTCCATCTCCCTGCGCCAAGGCTTCGGGAGACAAGCGCTAGGTGGAAGACGGCCCCTTCAATTCGACCGAATTGCCGTCGGGATCGAGGATGTAGATGGAAGGGCCGGTGCCCTTCGCGCCGTAGCGCTGCCCGGAATCGGTGATCGTCACGTTGTGGGACGCCAGATGCGCGCGGATGGCGGGCTCATCGAAGCTGTCGATCTCGATGGCGAAGTGATCGACATTGCGGCCCTCCTTCTGCGGCCCCGCACCGCCCATGCTGCCGAGCACGCCGGTGAGCGGAATGAGATCGATCAGCGAAGCGCCGGCGCGCACCTGCCACAGCCCGATCCTGTCCTGCACCTTGTCGAGCGTGCAGCCGAGGACATCGCGGTAGAAATGCAGGCTGGCGTCGAGATCGCGGACGCGCAGCACCACGTGATCGATCTGCCTGAGCGTGAAAGGTATGTGTGTCATGCGAAGGAATATGCATCCATTCTGAGCGAGCCGAACGTCACGCTGTCGTGAAGATGCGTTGTCTTTCCGCCCGCGCCATAAGCCACAAACAGCGGCAGCAGATGCTCTTCTTCCGGATGCGCCTGTGCGGCATGGGGCGCGCGCTCGCGATAGTGGATCAGCGCGTCGTCGTCGCGCGCGAGGAGCGCGGTGTTCATCCAGTCTGCGAATTCCTTCGACCACTCAGGCTCCGGCGCATCGGGGCCGCGGCGGTCGAGCAGGCGCAGGTTGTGGACGAAGCTTCCCGAGCCGATGACGAGAACGCCTTCGTCGCGCAGCGGCGCGAGCTTGCGGCCCATTTGGATGTGATGCGCCACGCCCATGCGCGTCTGCACCGCGATCTGCACGACGGGAATGTCGTGCGCGGGATACATCAGCATCAACGGCACCCAGGCGCCGTGATCGAGCCCGCGGGCATTGTCGACATTCGCACCGAGCAGGGACGCGACGCGATCGCTGAGCGCCGCATCGCCGGGCGCGGGATATTGCAGCTCGTAGAGCGGCTTGGGGAAACCATGGAAGTCATGGATGGTGCCGTTGACCGCGACGCGATTGACGGCGGGCGCATGCGTCTCCCAATGCGCGGTGGCAACGACGATGGCCTTGGGCCTTGGCATCGTGGCGCCGAGACCGGCGAGAAATGCGCGCGCCGGTATGTCGTCGAACGGAAGCGTCGGCGCGCCGTGGGAAACGAAGAGCGACATCACACCCTTGTCCTGCTTGTGAAGGAAACATCGTCCCGCATGACCCGCGGTTCAACCGCGCGGCAAGCACGGGTATTCGCGTCACACTTCCGGAATTGTCTGTTTCAGGCGGCCGCCCACCCGCACCGGCTCGATCCGCGCCGCCAGGCCTTTGGCATTCGTCTCCACGAACACGCCGCACAAGGTGGCGGGGCCCGTCGCCGGCGTGAAGCGGTTGCCGGGCAGCTTGCGGGTGAAGCGGTTGAGCGGCTCGAACTTGTCCATGCCGATGACGCTGTCGTAGTCGGCGCAGGCGCCGGCATCGGTCTGATAGGCGGTGCCGCCGGGAAGAATCTGCGCATCGCCGGTCGGCACATGCTGATGCGTGCCCACGACAAGCGAAGCGCGGCCGTCGCAGAAATGGCCCATCGCCATCTTCTCGCTCGAGGCTTCGGCGTGCATGTCGACCACGATCGCGTCCGCCGCGTCGCCGAGCGGACAGGCGTTGAGCTGCGCATCGACGGCGGCGAAGGGGTCGTCCTGCGGCTCCATGAACACGCGGCCGAGCGGCGAGACGACGAGCACGTTCTGGCCGTTCTTCGCCTGGAACAGGTTGGCGCCCTTGCCCGGCGCGCCGGCGGGAAGATTGGTCGGGCGCAGAACGCGGTCTTCATCGCCGATGAAGGTGAGGATCTCGCGCTGGTCCGCCCAGTGATTGCCGGTGGTGATGCAGTCCACGCCGAGCGCAAAGAGATCGTTCGCAATGGCGCGGGTGAGGCCGAAACCATGCGCGGCGTTCTCGCCATTGGCGACGACGAAATCGAGCTTGAGCCGCTCGATGAGGCGCGGAAGTTCCGCGGTCACGACATCGCGACCGGGCTTTCCGACAATGTCGCCCATGAAAAGAATGCGCATGGCAGGCCTTAAAGCATTGCAGCCATGCGTTGCGCAACCACCGCGGCGATCGGCCTTCCGGCTAGAATCGCAGGCACAAGGAGGCTTTCATGTTGCTTCGCACGGCCATCGTCTCCGGGTTCTGGATCGGGCTCATGGGATTTTGCCTGCTGGCCGCGGCCGGCAACTGGCTCTGGCCGCAGGGCTGGGCCTTCATAGCGCTCTATTTTTTCGGCTCGCTTGGCTTTGGCGCCTATTACGCCAAACGCGACCCGGCACTGCTCACCTCGCGCCTGGAGCCGCTGAACACGAGGGGCACGCCCGTGTGGGATCGGATATTCCTCTTCACCTTCATCGTCATCTGGTTCCTGTGGCTCGGTTTCATGGGACTGGATGCGCAACGCTGGCATCTGTCCGCGCCGGTTCCGCTCGCCGTGAACCTGATCGGCGCGGCACTCATCGTTGCGGGATTCCTGGCGACCCTGGCGGTGTTCAATGCCAACAGCTTCGCGGCGCCGACGGTGCGCTTGCAGAAGGATCGCGGCCAGCACGTGATCGACACCGGACCCTACGCGCTGGTGCGCCATCCCATGTACGGCTCTGCGATATTCTATCTGTTCGGCATGCCGCTGCTGCTGGGATCGAAATGGGGGCTTGCGGTGCCGCCGCTGTTCATCATCGCCGTGTCGCTGCGCGCTATCGCCGAGGAGAACAAGCTGGCGCGCGAACTTCCGGGCTATGAGGATTACATGCGCCGCGTACCCTACAGGCTGGTGCCGTTCGTGTGGTGACGAACTAGTTTATCGACCGTTTGGTTTCGCATGGCAGCGCCGCGTTCACGGGCTGCGAGGGTCTGCTACAAGTCGGTGTCTCCAAAAGGGGTGGGCATGCGTATCTTCGCGTTGGCGGCGTTTCTCGCTCTATCGGCAGCACCGGTACAGGCAGCGATCTGCCACACGCAGAACCTGATGCCGGAATTCCTCACCTTCGAAGCGCAGACCGAAGGCATGGCTCCCGATGCGCGCGCCGATCTTTTCATCAAGGCGATCGCGCAGCGCCATCCGGACTACTACACGGTCGAGGAATTCGGCGACGATGCCCGCCGGCACAAATCTGCGCTCCGGCTCTTCGATCCGTCCCGGCCGATCGTGTTCGCCGGCTTCGGGCCGCTGACCGATGCGCATCTGCGCGAAGTGGCGGGAAATGTCATGCCCGCTTTCGACAAGGCGCAGGCCGATTTCAGCAGGGCCTTTCCCGATTTTACCTGCAAGGCCGACGTCATGTTCGGCGTGTCGCTGCTGCATTTCGACGGCCATGGCTACAACGACAAGCAGGGCCGCGAGCACATGCGCTTCGGCATCGACATGATCGCGCTGCTGCACCAGCCACAGGATCTGCCGGCCTTCTTCGCGCATGAACTGTTCCACATCTATCACGCGCAGGCGCTTGGCGTTCATCCCGAGGACGACGACCGGACATGGTGGGCGATGTGGGAGGAAGGCCTTGCCACCTATGTCAGCCGCCAGATGAACATGCCGCAAACCGAGCAGCAGGTGTTGTGGACTCCCGTCGATCTGGCGGCGCAGATGGATAAGCCCGGCGTGATGCAGGAGACGGCCAGAGAGATGCTCGCCGATTTCGACACGACAGAGCACTATGCCTACTGGTTCAGCGCGGGCCATTCCGCGCCGAATCTTCCCGCACGCGCGGGCTATTTCATGGGGCTGCGCATGGCCGAAGAACTGGGCCGCACGCGCACGCTGCAGCAGCTCGCGCAGCTGACGCCGGACGAAGTGAAGCCGATGGCGAAAGCGTTCCTGGAAGAGCAGGCGCGCTAGAAATTTCGCACGCCGTTTTCGGTGATGACGGCATCCAGCGGATGGTCGTGCCCTTCGCGCGGAAGCTGATCGACTTCCTGCCCCGCATACGCCACGCCGATGGCGCGCACGGTGGAGTTGGCGCGCAGGAAATCCAGCGTGCGGTCGTAATAGCCGCCGCCATAGCCGAGGCGATGGCCGCTCGAATCGAACGCCAGCAGCGGCACCAGCAGCGTTTTCGGAAAAGCCAGCGGCCAGTCCTTCGTGGGTTCGGGGATGCCATAGGCGCCGCGCTGAAGATTCAGCCCCGGCGTCCAGCGGTGAAACACCAGCGGCTCGTCTTTCGCGTTCACGCGCGGAAAGGCGAGCGTGCAATTCCGCAAGGTGAGCTTCTTGAGCAGGATATGCGGATCGGCTTCGTCCGCGATGGCGATATAGCCGCCGATGACGCTGCCTTCCGCGATGTTCAACGCACCGGCGTGTTCGGCCATCTCGCGCGCGAAATCCGGATGCGCATGCGCGAGCTCGGCGCGGCGCTTGCGCAGTTCCTTGCGGAGCTCAAGTTTTGAGATCATCGCGGTGTCTGGTTGGCCGGATCGGGCATCGCTGTCCGGCCATGACGGGATTCAAAAGTGGACAGGACCGCACACCACCGTTGGATTCGGATCCTCACGGGCCTGCAAGTGCAGGTGGGCGCCATGTGTCCGGAGCCACGGCTCCGGTCAGGGACAGCTCCCGGTGAGTACCATTAAGGCCCCTGGGCATCGCTATCCTGACGCGTGGGGCAGTACCTGTCCAAGGCCTAACTTAGGCGTGCCCAAGCCTTGCGGCAATGTCCTCGGCGCGCTTTGCCGAACGTTCCATCAGGCTGATCGCCTGACTTTCGGACAAATGCAGCCTGCCGCTGATTTCCTCATGCGCGGACGCAAGATCGCCCGCGTGCTTGGCGTGGCTTTCGAGCCGCGAGCGCGCTTCGAAAAATTCATCGGCGATGAGCACTGCCGCCATCAGCAGCAGGCGCTGATCGCCCACCTGCCCCACGGTTTCCAGCAATTCGCGCACCTTGGCGTCGACATGCGCGGCGAGATCCTTCAGGTGCTGTTCCTCGCCTTCATCGCACGCGATGGTGGAAGCGCGGCCGTTCACCATGACGTTTACAAGTGGCATAGCTATCTCCCCAGCGCCATTCGAATCTCGGCGATTGCACCGTCGAGCCGCTCTTCGACTTCCTCGGTGATGCCGGCAAGGCCGCGCGTCTCTTCTTCCAGCTCCGCGATGCGCGCGAGCAGGCTTTCGCGCTCGGCGGTGAGGCCGGAGATTTCGGCGGCATCCTTCTTCGACTTGGCGCGCAGTTCCACCAGGGGAAGCGCAGTGGCTTCCAGCGCATCGAGCGCCTTCTCCAGCCGGGCGGCGGTATCGTCGAGCCTGGTCATTCCGGCTCCCTTGTTAACGAATCTCAGCCGGACCATAGGCCGCATGGCCCCCAGCATCAACGAAACGGCGTTTCAGCCGTTATTTTCCACGGGTTTTTGCCACCTTGACGGGTGGCTTCCCCCCTCGCTAAGGCCACACCCCAACCGGAGGTTTCCAGACCATGACAAGCCCGATGGAACAGGCAGAAGTCCGCCGCCTCGCCAATGCCATCCGGGGCCTGTCGCTCGATGCCGTAGAAACCGCCAAATCCGGCCATCCGGGCCTGCCTTTGGGCATGGCCGACGTGGCGACGGTGCTGTTTTCTCAGTTCCTGAACTATGACCCGGCCGATCCCGCATGGCCCGATCGCGACCGCTTCGTGCTTTCGGCCGGCCACGGCTCGATGCTGCTCTATTCGCTTCTTTATCTGACCGGCTATCCGGGCATGTCGCTCGACGACATCAAGACCTTCCGCAAGCTGGGCTCGCCTTGCGCGGGCCATCCGGAACACGGCCATGCGCCGGGCATCGAGACGACCACCGGCCCGCTCGGCCAGGGCATCGGCAACGCGGTGGGCATGGCGATCGCGGAGCGGCACCTGAACAAGCGCTTCGGCGACGACCTCGTCAATCACAAGACCTATGTCATCGCGTCCGATGGCGACCTGATGGAAGGCATTTCTCACGAAGCCATCGGCATCGCGGGCCATCTGAAGCTGAAGAACCTCATCGTCCTTTACGACGACAACAACATCACCATCGATGGCGCGCGCGAACTTTCGGACACCTGCGACAACAACCGGCGCTTTGAAGCGTCGGGCTGGCAGGTGGACAATTGCGACGGCCACAATGCGGCGGATGTGTTCCGCGCGCTGACCGCGGCGCAGAAATCGGAAAAGCCGGTGATGATCAACTGCAAGACGATCATCGGCTTCGGCATGCCGACGCGCGCGGGAACGCAGAAGGCGCACAGCGATGCGCCCGGCGCCGACGAAGTGGCCGGCGCGAAAAAGGCGCTCGATCTTCCCGCCGGCGCGTTCACGCTCGCCGACGGCGTGCTGGAGAAATGGCGCGCGATCGGCAAAAGCCGCGCCGCTGCGCACGCCGAATGGAAGAAGCGCAAATCCTCCGCGCAGGCGGCGAAGGACCTGGATGAAGCGCTGGCGGGCAACATTCCGCAGGCGCTGCACGGCGCGCTGAATGACTATAAAAGGAAGATCGTTGCGGAGAAGCCGACCATCGCGACACGCAAGGCTTCCGAAGGCGTGCTGGATGTCGTCAATCCGATCGTGCCCGGCACCATGGGTGGCTCGGCCGACCTGACGCCGTCCAACAACACCAAGACCAAGGACATGCTGGACTTCGAGCCGCAGACCTATGGCGGCCGCTACATGCGCTGGGGCATCCGCGAGCACGGCATGTGCGCGGCAATGAACGGCATGGCGCTGCATGGCGGCGTCATCCCCTATGGCGGCACATTCATGGTGTTCTCCGATTATTGCCGCCCCTCGATCCGCCTCGCGGCGCTGATGAAGCAGCGCGTGATCTATGTGATGACGCATGACTCCATCGGCGTGGGCGAAGACGGCCCGACGCACCAGCCGGTGGAGCAGCTTGCCGCGATGCGCGCGATGCCGGGGCTTCTGACTTTCCGCCCTTGCGATCCGGTGGAAACCGCCGAAGCCTGGGAAATCGCGCTCAACAAGAAGGACGGCCCGAGCTTCCTGGCCCTCACCCGCCAGAACGTGGCGACCTCGCGCAGCGAAGCCACCGACAAGAACCTGACCGCGCACGGCGCCTACGAAATCGCCAAGGCCGAGGGCGAGGCGAAAGTGACGTTCTTCGCCTCCGGCTCGGAAGTGGAGCTTGCAATGCAGGCCCGCGAATTGCTCAAGGCTGACGGAATCGGCGCACGCGTGGTATCCATGCCGTGCTGGTCACTGTTCGAGAAACAGGACGCAACATATCGTGACGCCGTAATCGGAAACTCTCCGGTAAAGGTCGCCGTCGAAGCCGGCGTGCGCGAAGGCTGGGACCGCTATATCGGCCCGAACGGCATCTTCATCGGCATGCACAGCTTCGGCGCGAGCGCGCCCTACAAGGACGTTTACAGGCATTTCGGCATCACCGCCGAAGCCGCGGCGGAAGCCGCGAAGAAGGCAATCGGGAAAGGAAAGTAAATTATGGCTGTTCGCGTCGCGATCAACGGATTTGGCCGCATCGGCCGTCTCGTCCTGCGCGCCATCGTGGAATCCAGGCGCAGCGACATCGTCGTCGTCGGCGTGAACGACCTCGGTCCCGTCGAGACCAACGCGCATCTGCTGCGCTATGACAGCGTGCACGGCCGCTTCCCCGGCGAAGTGAAAGTGGACGGCGAGCTGATGATCGTGGACGGCCACAAGATCAAGGTGACGGCCCATCGCAATCCCGCCGACCTTCCGCACAAGGAACTGAACGTCGACATCGCGCTGGAATGCACCGGCATCTTCACCTCCAAGGAAAAGGCTTCCGCGCATCTGACCGCCGGCGCCAAGCGCGTGCTCGTCTCCGCGCCGGCCGATGGCGTGGACAAGACCATTGTTTTTGGCGTGAACGACAACGCGCTCACGAAGAATGACGTCGTCGTCTCCAACGCCAGCTGCACCACGAACTGCCTGGTGCCGATGGCCAAGGTTTTGCACGACGCGTTCGGCATCGAAAAAGGCTTCATGACCACTATCCACTCCTACACCGGCGACCAGCCGACGCTGGATACGCTGCACAAGGATCTCTATCGCGGCCGCGCCGCGGCGCTCTCCATGATCCCGACCTCGACGGGCGCGGCGAAGGCCGTGGGCCTCGTGATGCCGGAACTGAAGGGCAAGCTGGACGGCGTGTCAGTGCGCGTG